>NZ_JALKFY010000612.1:0-67889 GCF_023242985.1 Frankia sp. Mgl5
CTAGATCAAGCTCCCCAACTCGCCCTCGTCACTGGTTAACAGACATCCTCTGTCTCGAACCAGCTTGGCAGGTAGGGCGGGCGCTCGCGGCCTGGACACCGCAGCACGCCGGCCTTCGGCTGGCGATTGCCGACACGCTGCTGGCGACGGCCGACGGCCCGCCCGGCGGCGAGTTGGTGGCCCGGCACCTGCGTCGGGCCGTCCTTTGGGAGCTGGGCCAGGTCGAAGCCGCGGAGGGCGAGTCAGCCGCCTTCAGCCGGCGGCTGCGCCAGGTGCGTGACCCTGACTTCGACCTTCTGGACCGCTGCTGGCAGGCGATGCATCACCTTTACGCCGGACGGTACGACCAGGCCGCCGAGGTCGCGGCCGTACTGGGCGGGTCACTACCGGGCGTGACGCCCGGGGCGATCAACGCGCTCACCCAGTCCGCCACCACAATTCACGGCATCACCGCCTGGGACCGCGGCACCATGGGCGACTTCCTCCCGCAGGTGTACGACATGGAGGAACAGATGATCGCCGAGTGGGCGCTGATCCGCTCCCTCGCGCTCGCGGAGACCGGACGCCCGGAGGCCGCGGCACGTGAGGTCCGCCGCCTCGTCCGGCCGGACCTGGCCGACGTCGCTCCGGGTGCCATGGAACCGGTCTACGTCGTGATTCTCGCCGAGATCGTGGCACAGGTCGTCGACGCGGTCCCGGACATGGCCGACTGGGCGACCGGCCTCGCGGACCGCATCGCGGGGTACGGCGAGACGTTGGTGACCTTTGTTCTCGGCCTGACCTGCATGGGCCCCGCCGCCCTGTACCGGGGCGGGCTCGCCCTGGCACTGGGCCGGGTGGACGAAGCCATTGCCGCCCTGCGGTCGTCGCTGGCGCTCGCCGAAAAGACCGGCGGGGTGCCGTTCGTCATCCGTACCCGGCGGCGGCTCGCCCAGGCGCTACGCCGCGCCGGGCATGATGACGAAGCCCGACAGTTCGACCTGGCCGCCGCGCGCGACGCTCAGACCATCGGCATGCGGCTGCCGTATTCCGGCACCTGACGACACTTGACCACACGGCGGAGCCGACGATCGACCCTGCCGAGATCGAGGCGGCCCGGCCAACCGCCCGTACGCGCCGACGACCAGGGCGACACCGTCGAATGAGCGGCAGACGGAGGGCCTCCCCCTCCCTGCACGTTCTTGGCGCTGACCCGGCGGCTCCCGGTGGCGACCGCGGGTGTCCTCCGAAGTCGCCGCCGCCCGCCCGGCCCCCGCACCAGCACCTCGGCCAGGCGGAGGCGGTTCGCACGGCTGCAACATGGTCGACCCTGCGCACCAGCATCCGAACCGATTGATCTTGGTTGCTGACCCTGAAATCACTGTCCGACCGGTCGCCACGCGGGCTTTGGCCAGGGGCGATGCCCAGCGACCACGCCGACCGCCACATCATCTACCGACTCGAACAGGCGCTCCGTGAACCTGGCGGGTCTCGGGCACTTCGGCCCGTACGGTGACGGTGATCGTCGGCGTCGCGGTAGGCCCGCGTCTGCTCGGCGGTCTGACACCTCTGGGACCTCGCGGTCCGGGGTCGGCAACTCGGCGCCCGCTCACCGACTTCACCTCCGCTACCGACATGTCCGCCTTCGTATCTGACGTGTCGTGTTGTGCGCTGTCGAGTCGATACAGTTCGATCGCCAGCGCGGAGCGTGGAGACACTCCAACGGTTGGCGACCATCTGGTGACAGGGGGAACGCACAGTGGCGGTGCACGACACCCTCCTCGAGACGCTGCTCAAGGACGTGTCCACTGGCAAGATCCAGCTCCCGGACTTCCAGCGGGCGTGGAAGTGGGACGACGAGCGGATCCGTTCGCTGCTCGCGACGGTCACCCGGGAGTTTCCGCTCGGAGTGATCATGTCGCTGGAAACCGGCGGTGAGGCTCAGTTCAAGGCGCGCCCGCTGGAGGGCACGAAGGTTCCCGACGGAGAGGTCCCCGCGCATCTGCTACTGGACGGGCAGCAGCGCCTCACCTCGCTCTACCACGCGCTGGTCTCCCGCGAGCCCGTGCAGACCGAGGACGAGCGACACAACGAGCTGTCGGTCTGGTATTACATCGACATCGTCCGGGCGATCGGCAGCGAGGACGAGCGCGAGGAGGCCATCGTCTCCGTGCCGGCGAGCCGGCTGCTGCGCCGGGGCTCCGGGCCCGACGACGTCATCGACCTGAGCAGCCGGGAGAAGGAGTGCGCGGCGGGGATGTTCCCGCTCAACCTCAGCCTGGACTCGATGGAGACGAATGACTGGGGATGGATCTACGCAGTAGATGACGACCGGAGACGCACCTGGGGGCGCTTCAACGGCGAGGTACTCAAGAGGATCAATCAGTTCCGCGTGCCCTGGGTCAAGCTCCCGAAGGAGACGAGCAACGAGGCCGTCTGCACGGTGTTCGAGAAGGTCAACACCGGCGGGCTCGTCCTGAACGTCTTCGAACTGCTCACGGCGACCTACGCCGGCAGCCGTGAGTACACGTCCACGCACGGGTCTGAGTTCAACCTCCAGGAGGACTGGGAGGGGATCTCGAAGGGACTGAGCGAGAAGTACCCGGTCCTGGAGGATCTGAAGAACATCGACTTTCTGCAGGCGCTCATGCTGGTCATCAGTTACCACAAGCGCCACCGCTACCTCGCCGAGCATCCGCGACGGACCGCGGACGCGCCGTCGATCCGGTGCAAGCGCAGGGACCTGCTGACGCTCCCTCTGGCCGACTACCGGAAATGGTCCCCCGCGGTGACGGAGGCGCTCGCATGGGCCGGCGATTTCCTCCAGGGCCAGTGCGTCTTCCGTAGCGGTGAACTGCCGTACCGGACGCAGCTCGTGCCGCTGGCCGCGATCAGGACCGTCCTCGGGGCGGTCACCGACCGGCCTGAGATCCACGAGAAAATCGTCCGCTGGTACTGGTGCGGCGTGTTCGGCGAGCTCTACGGCGGTACCACCGAGAGCCGGTTCCCGAAGGACGTCGAGCAGGTGATCGACTGGGTGAACGGCGTCGGCAGGGAACCGGACACCGTCACCGAGGCGGCGTTCCAGGAGCAGCGGCTGCACACCATGACGATGAAGCTCAGCGCCGCATACAAGGGCGTCTTCGCGCTGCTGTTGCAGCAGGGCTGTTACGACTGGTACGCGACCGACGCGCCGATCAACGCCGACACGCTGGTGACCGAGGCAGTCGACTTCCGGCAAATCTTTCCGAAGGCCTGGTTCGAGCGCGCCGGAACCAAGGACCCTCGCATGACCAGCGTGATCAACAAGACGCCTCTCTCGCTGCGTGCGGCCAAGACGATCGGCGGGCGCTCTCCGGCGACCTACCTCGAGATGTTCGCCCGCGAGTCAGGCCTGCCGGCCGACTGGATCGATGATCTTGTCGATTCGCAGCGGATCGACCCGAAGACACTCCGAGCCAATGACTTCGGCGCCTTCTACGAGGACAGGATCCAGCGGTTGCTCGCTCTGATCGAGAAAGCGATGGGCAAGCCCGCGGGCCGGGAGACGCCCTCGCCTGTCGTCGCGGCCGGCTGACCGCCCAACACAGAGATCACAGGCAACCCGCATGGACGACATCCTCACGTCGCTGGTCGACAGCGAGCTGACGATCCGGCAGCTGCTGGAACGGTTCGACTACGGCGTCCGCAGCCCCGCGGCGATCTCCGCGATCCGCGTTCAGCTCTCCCAGGCCCGGCTGGCGACCGAGCCGACTTTCGAGGCTGGCCCCCTCGACACCCAGATCAAGATTATTCCGGTCTCGCGACCAGCTCAGGACGACGGCCCACCCAGCGCGAATCCCCAGGACGCGCCGGCCACCGAGGTGCCCGACCCATCACCTTCACCCGACGACACCACGGCATCACCCGATGAGATCCCGCCGCAGCGGGCCGCGGACGACGGCACGGAGGAACCGAGCGGACAGGAGGAACCGGCCGGGCAGGAGGCGGCGGGCGAGTACCCCGACGAGGAACTCCCTGGCGGGACGCTGCGGGTCGGCGACCTGCTGTCGGACCATCGGGAGCTCTGCACCGTCGGGCCCAGGGACAGCCTCCACAAGGCGATCACCTGCATGCTCCAGTGGGAGTACTCGCAGATCCCGGTGTTGGAAGGCGCGTCCCATCTCCATGGGGTCGTGACCTGGCAGTCCGTCGCGATGCTGTACGCGCACGATCACGCGCCCACCCTCGCGAAGGCGACCTACAACGACGTACAGGTCGTCCACGACACGGACAGCCTGCTGGCGGCGCTGGCCACCATCACGGCGTCCGACTACGTCCTGGTCCGCAACCAGCAGGGGGAGATCTGCGGCATCGTCACGATGGCCGACGTCGCGACCCGCTTCGGTGACCTCGCCCGGCCGTTCTTCGTGATCGGCGAGATCGAGCGGCTCATCCGTGGCCTGCTCACCCCTATCTTCGACCACGACCCGGCCGTCCTGAAGGCCACCGGGAAGAAGACCGACCGGGTCGCGGAGATGATGTTCGGAAACTACAAGTACCTGCTGAAGGTGCCAGCGAACTGGCAGAAGCTCGGCTGGCCGTTCGTCGACCAGACGGCCTTCATCGAGCTCCTCGACGATGTCCGCAAGATCCGCAACGCGGTCGCGCACTTCCGCACGGAGCCGCTGACCGCCGAGGAGAACCGTCAGATCAAGCAGCTCCACGGAATGCTCAAGAAGCTCGCCGTGTAAGTAGGTTCGTGCAGTTGGGCTAGTGTCGCGGGCTGGGGCAGCGGGGGTCGTCGTTCGGAGCGTGGCGGCGGGAGCAGCGGGGAGACGGGGTGCAGGACAGGCGTTGGACGACGGTCACCGCGTCGCAGTTCCCGCATGAGCGGGAGGCACTGGAGCACGTCCAGCGACTGCTGCCGGACGCCGAGCCGTACCGGGCCTGGTCGAACTTCACCTTCGTCGCGTCGACCGGGCACCTGCGCGAGGTCGACCTGCTCGTCGTCGCCCGCGGCGGGGTGTACCTCATCGAGATCAAGAGCTGGGCCGGCCGGCTGACGGCCTCCGGGTCGAACTGGGTCCAGCACCGGCCGTCCGGCGGCGACCTGATCTTCGACAACCCGCTGATCCTCGCGAACCAGAAGTCCAAGGAGCTCAAGCACCTCCTGGAGACCGCGGCCCGCGCGCAGGGGCTCGGCAGGCTGCGGATGCCGTTCTTCCAGCCGGCGGTCTTCCTCTCGAACGGGACGTTGAAGGTCGAGCTGCCGGACTTCCAGCTGCACGGGATCTTCGGCCCGGAGCCCGCCACTGGCGGCGCCCCGATCAGGGCGGGCACCGCGGGTGCGCTCCCGTCGATCTGGTCCGGTCTGCTGGACGCGCCGCTGCGCGACGAACGCCACCGGATCAGCCCGGAGACGTCCAGGCGGCTCGCGACGCTGCTCCCGGCCGCCGGGATCGCGCGCAGCCGGCGCCACCAGCGCGTCGGCGCCTGGGAACTGGAGTTCCCGGCCTTCGAGTCCGGCCCGACGTGGCAGGACTACCACGCCCGGCACACCCAGATGAGCTCCGCGCGCCGTCGCGTGCGGATCTACCTGGTGGAGACGGGCGCGGCCGAGGCCGAGCGCCGAACCCGGGAGGCGGCGGCCAAGCGCGAGTTCCTCGTCCTCAACGGCATCGACCACCAGGGCATCGTCCAGATCGACGGCCTGGAGCAGCATGAGGCCGGCCCGGCGCTGATCTTCCGGCACCACCCCGACGAGATGCGCCTCGACCACTACCTCGCCCGCTACGGCGACCGGCTCGACGCCGGCACCCGGCTGCGGATGATCCGCGAGCTCGCCGAGACGCTCGACTACGCGCACGGCCGCCACCTCTACCACCGGACGCTCGCGGCCCGCAGCGTCCTCGTCGTGCCGGCCGCCCGCCGCGGCGACGACCAGGCGGAGAGCGAGCGGCGCTGGCTCTCCCCCCGGCTGGTCATCAGCGACTGGCAGGCAGCGGCCCGCGACCTCGACGCGTCGACGGGGCAGCTGACCGGCTCGATGACGACGACCTCGGTCGCGCTCGCCATCGAGCCCGCACACCGGTTCCTGCCGCAGCTGGAACGGGCCGCGGAGAGCTACCTCGCCCCCGAGGTGGACGCCCCGTACCCGGACCCGGTCGGCATCGACGTCTTCGGCCTGGGCGCGCTGGCCTACCTGATCCTGACCGGTGAGGCCCCCGCGCCGACCCGCAACGCGCTGAAGGCACGGCTCGCCGAGGCCGGCGGGCTGCACCCGTCCGCGGTCGTCGACTCGCTGTCCGAGACGGCGAACGACCTGGTCGCGCTGGCCACCCGGGCGAAGCCGGAGGACCGTTTCGCCACCGTCGGCGAGTTCCTCGACTGGCTGCAGCTCGTCGTCGACGACGTCATAGGGCCGGCCGGCGCGGCACCGGAGAGCGCGGCACCGGAGAGCGCGACCACGCCGACAATCGACCTGCCTGCGGAGCCGGCGCCGGAGCTGGACCCGTTGGAGGCCGAGCGCGGTGACCTCGTCGGCGGGGAGTGGCGGATCAGGAGCCGGCTGGGTACCGGCTCGACGAGCCGCGCGTTCCTCGCGCGCAACGAGAAGACGAACCGCGACGAGGTCCTGAAGGTCGCGCTCTCCGACGAGCGGGCGCCGCGGCTTGCGCACGAGGCGGACGTGCTGGGCCGGCTGCGCGACTCGCGGGTGATCAGGCTGGCCCGGCAGGACACCCTAGTCATCGGCGGGCGCACCGTGCTCGTCCTCGACCACGCGGGCGAGCAGACCATGGCCCGCAAGCTGCGCGAGGGCCGGCTCTCGGTCGACGACCTGGACACCTTCGCGGGCGACCTGTTCGTCGCCGTCGACTACCTCGACGGCGAGGGCGTCGCGCACCGCGACCTCAAACCGGACAACATCGTGCTGCGCCGCCGGCCCAACCGAACCTGGCAGCTGGTGCTCATCGACTTCTCGCTGGCCAACCACTCCGTGCGCGACACCGCCGCCGGCACGCCCCGCTACCTGGACCCGTTCCTCGGCGCCGGCACCCGCACCACCTACGACGACCAGGCCGAGCGGTACGCCCTGGCGGTCACGCTGCACGAGATGGCCTCCGGCGAGCTGCCGCTGTGGGGCGACGGCTCCACCGAGGCGCGGTTCACCGAGGGCCCGCCGACGGTGGCGACGGAGGCGTTCGACCCGGCGATCCGAGCCGGCCTCACCTCTTTCTTCCTGCGCGCGCTCGACCGGGACGCGGGCAGGCGGTTCGGCTCGCTGAAGGACATGCGCGACGCCTGGCTCGCCGTCTTCCGCGCCGCCGACTCGACACCGCCGGTGCCGAGCGTCCACCCGCCCGCCGGCGAGCAGCCGCTGACTCCGGACGAGGCCGCGGCCGCGGCGACCGAGGTCACGCCGCTCGAGCAGGCTGGTCTATCCCCGCGCGCGGTCTCGGCGGCGCACCGGCTGGACTCGACGACCGTCGGCGACCTGCTCGACCTCGGCTCGAAGGACATCATCGGCCTGCCCGGCCTGGCCGGGAAGACCCGCCAGGAGCTGCAGAGCCGGATCCGGCAGTGGCGCCGCGCGCTCGCCCCGGCCCCGCAGAGCCCGCCGGCCGGCGGGCCGCCGGGCGCGTCGCCTGGTGCGTCGCCGACGGCCCAGCCCGCGACGGCGACGGACTACGCCCGGATGCCGGTCGAGCTGGTGGCCGACCGGCTGCTGCCCCGCTCCGCGCGGGCCACCACCGAGGCCGACGCGACCCGCCTGCTGCTCGGCCTGCCGGACGACGCCGGCACGGTTCCGGACCTGCCGCTCTGGCCGGGGCAGCAGCTGGTCGCCGAGCGGGTCGGCGTGACGCCGGGGCGGATCGCCCAGGTGCTGACCGCGCGGCGCAAGGCCTGGCACGCCGACGCCGCCGTCCGCTCGGTGCACGGCGAGCTGGTCGAGATCCTCGCCGAGGCCGGCCGGGTGATGGGTTTCGACGAGCTGGTCACCGCGATGCTCGCCCGCCGGGGCAGCTCCCCGGGGACGATCGCGCCGCGGGCGCGGGCGGCGGCGGTCGTCCGGGCCGCGCTGGAGACCGTCGACCTGGACTCCGAGCCGCGGATCGCCCGGCGGAAGTACAAGGACAGTGACCGGGTTCTGGTCGCCCTGGAGGTGACCGAGGCCGACGGCCCGGCCACCCCGTCGGCACCGGCGCTGCTCGACTACGCGGTGGCGCTCGGCAAGGTCGCCGACCGGCTGGCGAAGGCCGAGGAGCTCCCCAGCCCGGCGACCGTGCTGCGCGAGCTCGCCGCGGCCAGCCCGGACGGGATGCCGGCGCTCGCCGCGCCGCGCCTCGTCGGGCTGGCCGCGGCCGCGTCCCGCACCGCCGCGACCAACGCCCGCCTGGAGATCTACCCGCGCGCCCTCGGCCTCGTCCGGGCGCTGCGGCTCTCCCAGGCCGGCGTCCTCCTCCCACCCCGCCCCGGCGGCATCCCCGCGCAGCCCACCGGGTCCGACGAGCGCACCGAACGTGATCCACTGCTCGTGGAGACGATCCACGAGCGGGTGCTGGCCCGGTTCCCGGGGCTGGCCACCGAGCTGCCACCGCATCCGCGGCTCGACGGCCCGCTGCGCGACGCCGGGTTCACCCTCGACTGGGACCACGCCCGCGGCGGCTACCGGCAGCCGCACGGCCTGCTCTCCTCGACGGGCCTCGGCTCCTGGCCGACACCGGTCGTCCGGCAGCCCACCGGCCTGGGTGCCTGGGCCGGCCGCTCGGCACTGGCCGACGACAGCCCCAGCCGGGTCGCCGCCGCAACGGCCGAGCAGCGCCTGACCGCGGCCGCCGAGACCGGCGGGTTCCGGGCGCTCACCGTCCGGCGCAGCCACTACCTGACAGCCCGCGCCGAGCTGGCGAAGCCACACCGGTTCGCCGCCGAACCGGTCGACGTCGCCGCCGTGTTCCTCGACGCCCTGCACGCCGAGGTCGACCCGAAGCCCAGGCCGACGTGGGCGACGATCCTGCGCGCCGACACCGCCGAGCCCGGCAGCCGCGCCGCCGCGAACCTCGCCGAGTACGTGCGGCTCGCCTGGGAACGAGCCGCGCCGCTGCTCACCGCATTGCTCGACGCCCCCGCCGGCCGGGTCGGGCCGGGCGGGCAGCCCGCCCCGCTGCTGCTGCACGACGCCGGCGTCTTCGGCCGCTACGACGGCCGGGGGCTGGACGTGCTGTTCACCCTCGCCGAGCGGGCCCGGACGCGGGCCGGCGGCCGTCCGCTGTGGCTGCTCTGCCCGACGACCGAGCCGAGCCTGCCACCACGGCTCGACGGCGCGCTCGTGCAACTGGTGACCGGCAGCGACTGGGTGCCCCTACCGGACTCGTGGGTGGCCAACCTGCACCGCGCCACCGGCGACGAACCCGGCCTCGCCGCGTCGTAGCGCGCAGCCTGACGATCATCCGCCACCCTGGAGACGATCACCCGCCACCGTAGAGTTGCGGGTGACCGGACATGGTTTTCGCGGCGCAGGAGGCTGGTAAGCGGTGGCACGCAGGTTCAATATCGCTGGCCCCTGCGTGCCGGGGAAACATTACATGATCGCCGCGTCGGCGCGGCTGCCCGAGGCGCCAAGTCTGGTGGCGGGCGAGGACTACTTCGTGGTGCACGCACCGAGACAGACGGGAAAGACGACCACGCTGCGGGCACTCGCAGCCGAACTGACAGCCAGCGGGAAGTACGCGGCGGCGAAACTCTCGCTGCAGAGCGGGGCGGCCTTCGGCGACGACATCGGCGGCGCCACCCGCGCCATCCTCGCCAAGGCCAGCCGCGAGGCCCGGCTCGGCCTTCCGGCGGAGCTATGCCCCCCTGCCTGGCCCGAGGGCCCGGACGGGGATCTCTTCGGCGGCGCGCTCGCCGCCTGGGCCGAGTCCTGTCCCCGGCCGCTCGCGTTGTTCCTCGACGAGATCGACTCCCTGACGGGCGCGACGCTGGTCGCCGTGCTCAGCCAGATCCGCGAAGGCTTCGAGGACCGTCCCGGGGCGTTCCCCGCTTCGATCGCGCTGTGCGGCCTTCGGGACGTGCGTGACTACCGGATCGCCGCCGGTGGTAACCCGGAGCGGTCCGGCGGTCCCAGCCCCTTCAACATCATCGTCGAGTCGCTGCGGCTCGGTGACTTCACGCTCGACGAGATCCGCGAGCTCTACGGTCAGCACACCGCGGAGATCGGCCGGGTCTTCACCGACGAGGCCGTCGAGCACGTGTACGCGCTGACCGGCGGTCAGCCCTGGCTGGTCAACGCGCTGGCAGCGGAGATCGTCGACCGGATGAAGGTCCCGGCGACGGAGCCGGTCACAGTCCAGCAGGTCGACACCGCCCGGGAGCGGGTCATCCAGGCCCGGCCCAGCCACCTGGACTCGCTGGTTCGCCGCCTGCGCGAGCCGGAGGTGCAGCGGGTCCTCCTGCCGATTCTGGGCGGCGCCGAACAGCCCGTCGACCTGGAGTACTCCGACGACCGGTCCTACGCCCGCGACCTGGGGCTGATCGCCGAGGAGGGCGGGGAGGGCCCGCGGATCGCCAACCCCATCTACGCGGAGGTCATCTCCCGAGCCCTCGCCGAGCAGGTCGTCCCCAGCCCGGCCGCGCTTCCCACCGCACGGGACTTCGTCCTGTCGGACGGCCGGTTCGACGTCCCAGGCGCGCTGACCGGTCTCGCAGCGTTCTGGCGCACGCACGGAAAGATGCTCGGTGACGGTCAGCCGTATCGGGAAGCCCTCCCGCATGCGCTCCTGTTCGCCTGGCTCGACCGGGCCGTCAACGGTGACGGCGACGTGTTTCGGGAGTACGCCAGCGGCCGGGGACGCGCCGACCTCTACCTGCGCTGGCGCTACACGACCCGCGACGGGACCCGCGCCGAGCAGCACGAGGTGTTCGAGGTGAAAGCCCAGCGCCCCGGGAAAGCCGACCCGCTCAAGGACGCGATCGTCCAGCTCGACGATTACCTGAACCATCTGAGCCTGCCCTCGGGCTACATCGTGATCTTCGATCAGAGACCGCAGTCCACTCCGGCCACCGACGAACCCCTGACCATCCAGACCAGCCCGTCCGGTCACTCGATCACCATCGCCCGCCTGGTCCTACCACCTGGCCGCCGGCAGCCCCTGGCATCGTCATAGCGGACGGTCTGCCGCGGGCATGGCACGTCGATGACGCACCGTAGTGCCCATAGCATCGGATGGCTCTCCTTCCGGGAGTGGCGACACGGCGGGACCGCCGGTGGTCTGAGCAGCTGGGGGTAACGCGTGATCGACCGGGTGGCGTTGCTGAAAGACGCCAAGCAGCAGGTCAAGGTGCTGGAGAAGGACCTGCGGGCCCAGGTCGACGCGGTGCCCGAGGTCGGGACGCGGCTGCGGGCCGAGTACGACCAAGCGCGCAAGGTCGGGCGGACGGCGGCCACCTGGTCGGCATGGCTGAGCGAACGGGTCACGCAGGCCGCAGTCGCCTGGGTACTCGGGACAGTGTTCGTCCGGTTCTGCGAGGACAACGGGCTGATCGGCGACCCGTACCTCGCCGGGCCGGAGGCGCGGCTCACGCTGGCCGAGGAGCGGCTGAACGAGTTCTACGTCCAGCACCCGGAACTGACCGCCCGCGACTGGCTGCTCGCCGCCTTCGGCGAGATCTCGAAGGTGCCGGTCGGGGCGGGCCTGTTCGACAAGCGGCACAACGCGCTGTTCCAGATCCCGGTGACCCACGACGCCGCCAAGGACCTGATCACCTTCTGGCGTGTACGCCAGTCCGGGGAACTCGTCCACGACTTCACCGACCCGGCCTGGGACACCCGCTTCCTCGGCGACCTCTACCAGGACCTCTCCGAGGACGTCCGCAAGAAGTACGCCCTGCTCCAGACCCCCGAGTTCGTCGAGGAGTTCATCCTCGACCTGACCCTGACCCCGGCGCTGGAGGAATTCGGCCAGGAGGTCGAAGACCTCAAGAACTTCAAGATGATCGATCCGACGTGTGGGTCGGGACATTTCCTGCTGGGGGCATTCCGGCGGCTGCTGGCAGAGTGGGAACAGAAGGCACCCGAGAAGGATGTCTTCGAGCGGGTCGCGCTTGCCCTAGAAGCGGTCCATGGCGTGGACATCAACCCGTACGCGACGGCCGTCGCCCGCTTTCGGCTGGTCATCGCGGCACTACGCGCGGCCGAGCTGACAACGTTCGGCACGGCGGAGGGTTACACGTTCCCCTTGAACGTGGCCGTAGGCGACTCCCTGATGAAGGGCCGCCAACTCGATCTTTTCGGCGAGGAACGCGACGAACTCGCCGAGTTTGCATACGCCACCGAGGATTTGGCTGACTACCCGGGTATCCTCGACGACGGAAGCTATCATGCGGTGGTCGGAAACCCGCCGTATATCACAGTCAAAGACAAGAATCTCAATGAACTCTATCGCGAACTTTATAGTGCCTGCTCGGGCCTATACTCACTGACCATCCCTTTTGCGCAGCGTTTCTTCGAACTCGCGATAATGGCGGGCACCGACGGTCGCCATGCCGGCCGTGTCGGGCAAATTACCGCTAACTCGTTCATGAAGCGCGAGTTTGGACGTCGACTCATCACGGAATTCTTCGCGGGACGAGTCGAACTAACACACGTCATCGACACGTCGGGCGCCTACATTCCGGGGCATGGGACTCCGACTGTAATACTCGCCGGTCGAAGGAATCGCTGGAACCGGCCAGGCGAGGTACGGGTTGTACTCGGCATTCGAGGAGAGCCATCCGCCCCCAGCGACCCTAGCGCCGGGCTCGTCTGGAACTCGATTGTCGACAATCTGGGCGACCCAGGCTTCGAGAACGAGTTGGTGAGTGTATCCGAGCGCGCGCGCAACGCTATAGCAAGATTTCCGTGGAGTCTTAGTGGCGGCGGTGCGGCAACTCTTCAGGCTGCGATTGAAGCCGCGGCTAGCAACAAGCTTGGCGACCGCACTGCAAGAATTGGATTCATGGCGATGAGTCATGCGGATGACGTAATGCTACGACCCGCTTCAGCGGTCCGAAACCTTCCCGGAAAGAATACGCGGTGGTACCCGCTGATCGACGGCGCCTCCGTACGCGACTACACGCCAACCATCTCTTCACTGGCATGGTTCCCCTACGAACAAGGCGTACTAACACCCCCTTCCGACGCTACTCAATGGCTCTGGCCGCACCGCACAGAACTCGGACTCAGAACCACTTTCAGGAAGGGAACATATTTTTCGGAAGGGCGCCCGTGGCATTCTTGGCATCAGGTTCCCCGCGACCTCGATTGCTCGCCTTACTCTCTTGGCTTCGCTTTCGTCGGAACTCACAATCACTTCGTATTTGAGCGCAGCGGGAAGGTCTTCAAGCAGACCGCACCAGTGATCAAGCTGCCAATGGGGGCTTCAGAGGACGAGCATCTGCGACTGCTGGGAATGTTGAACAGTTCGACGGCGTGCTTCTGGCTCAAGCAGGTCAGCCACAACAAGGGCAGTACGGTCGACACCCGTGGTGCCCGCCAAACCTCGCTGCCGTGGGAAGATTTCTACGAGTTCACCGGGACCAAGCTGCAGGAATTCCCATTGCCGGAGGAGTATCCACTGACGCTGGCACGGGAGTTGGATGTCCTCGCGCAGCGGCTGACCACGGTCAGTCCCGCGTCGGTGGCCGACATCGACGTGCCTACGCGTGCCCGACTCGCCGACACACAGATGGAGTGGGCGTCAACGCGGGCGCGGATGATCGTGCTGCAAGAGGAGTTGGACTGGCAGGTCTACCGGCAGTACGGACTGCTCGTCGACGAGCTGACGCTGCCGATGGCTGACGTCCCCGAGATCAAGCTCGGCGAGCGGGCATTCGAGATCGTCCTCGCCAGGAAGATCGCCGACGGAGACGAGACGTCCGAGTGGTTCAGCCGGCACGGCTCCACGCCGATCACCGAGGTTCCCGCGCACTGGCCAGCTGAGTACCGCGCCCTCGTGGAGAAGCGGATCGCGGTCATCGAGGCCGACCGGAACATCGGGCTGATCGAGCGGCCGGAGTACAAGCGGCGGTGGGCGACCGAGGGCTGGGACAAGCTGCAGGACGCGGCTCTGCGGGGCTGGCTGCTCGACCGGCTGGAGACTCGTGACCTGTGGTTCGCCGACGTCGACGGCATGGTGCAGCCGCGGCTGTGGACGACCGGCCAGCTCGCCGACGAGCTGGCCGCCGACGCGGACTTCGTGTCCGTCGCCGAGATCTACCGGCCCGGCGAGGAACTGGCCAAGGTCGTCGCCGCCCTCGTCGAGGACGAGCACGTCCCGTTCCTTGCCGCCTTGCGCTACGCCGACTCCGGCCTGGTGAAGCGTGCCGACTGGGAGTCGGTCTGGGACCAGCAGCGCGCCGAGGACGCCGCCCCGACCCCGGCGAAGGCCAAGGAGATCCGCGACGCGATTCCTGTTCCACCGAAGTACGCGCCGAAGGACTTCCGGAAGACGTCGTTCTGGCGGGCCCGGGGCAAGCTCGACGTGCCGAAGGAGCGGTTTATCTCCTACCGGCCGGCCGGCCGGGACAACGACCCGACGCTGCTGATCGGCTGGGCCGGCTTCGACCATCGGGAGCAGGCGCAGGCACTGGCCACCCTGATCGTCGACCGCCGCGACAACGACGGCTGGGACGGCATCCGCCTCACGCCGCTCGTCGCCGGTCTGCGCGAGGTCATGCCCTGGGTCCGCCAGTGGCACGACGAGGTCGACCCGCTCTATGACGGCTCCCCCGCCGAGGTCTACGACGCCTTCCTCGCCGACACCCTGGGCCAGCTCAACCTGACCGAGGACGCCCTGGCGAGCTGGCGCCCACCCGCTCCCACCCGCGGCCGCCGGTCCACCAAATGATCAGCTGAGGCTACGGCGCTTGACCGGATGCCGGGGCCTCGGTGAACGAGGGGACGATGAGCCACGGCGAGCGGTTCCTGCTGCTGGGCGGTCGCGGTCCTCATGCTGAGCCTGGTCCCGGCCACTTCCCGGCCCCGGGGGGCTGGGAGGGCTGAACCGAGCCGGGCTCGCTGTCCGCCGACAAGTACAGCAGGCTGCCTCCGAGGCCCTCGATCTCCACCTCGATGGCCCGGCGCACGGCCGGCAGGGCCGACAGCTGATCGGGGCTGGCAACCAGTACGCCGCAGTCCTCCCGGCGCAGGATGGCGTCGAGCAGGACCGTGAGTCCGGCCCGGACGATCCTCGCTGGAGGCGTGTTGCGATCGACGAAAATTTCAGCCAGAGGCAGACCCGCTGCCTTGGCGTGGGCGGTCAGCGCGTCATGCAGCCGTTCGACTTCCACCTCGTCGTCATCTTCCAGGCTGACGTATCCATAGACGGTTTGAGGCATGGCGGTTCCTCCGATTGGGCTGATGTAAAGCAGGCAGAACCGACGGCGGGTGTGTGAGGCGGTCCCGGATCACGGCGGCCGCCCGCTCGGGCGGGCGCTGGCTGCAATCGACGTTCAGGACGTTGAACCCGGCCTGGACCAGACGGTCGGTGGCCTGGCGATAGAAGTGGGCCTCGGCGTGGCTGGAGCCGGGGGCAAGCTGGAAGCGGTTGTGGGCGCCACGGTCGGCCAGGCGGCGGGCGACGATGTCGGGGTCGGCTTCGAGGATGACGCACAGGTCGGGCCGGTCGGCCTCGGCGTTGAGTGCCCAGAGGAAGGCCGGGGCGATGCCGTCGAAGCGCTGCATCACCAGGCCGGAGGGGGTGTAGCGGTCGGAGATGACGGTCTTGCCGGCGGCCAGTTGGGGCCGGATCTCGGTTTCGAGATGGTGGTAACGGTCGGCGGCGTAGAGACAGGCCAGGGCGTGGCCGGTGACTGTTTCGGTCAGGTCGCGGGCCAGCTCGCCGATGGGCCCGGTGGAGGGTTCCAGAGTGAGGTGGACGTCCTTGCCGTCGGCCACGAGCAGCTGCGCCAGGTGGCTGACCAGGGTGGACTTCCCCGCCCCGCTCGGGCCGTCGATGCTGATGAACAGGCCGCGCTGGTGGTCAGAAAAGGGCCGCAGGCGGGGCATCGCCGTCTCCCGATGGTTGACCGCGGAGTTCGTCGAGGGTGAGCGGTCGGCCCTCCGGGCTGGTGGCCAGCAGCGTGAACAGGCGGGCGGTGACGAGGGCGTCGTAGGCGGCCCGGTGGGGGCGCAGCTTCGGGCACAGTCCGCTGGCCAGATCGAAGGCTTCGACGAGCGCCCCGAGGCGGTAACTGACGCGGTCCGGCCGCAGGCGGCGGGCCAGGCGCAGCGTGTCGAAAGCCTCGGCCGGTTCCCAACCGGCGAGCTTGCGGCGCAGTACACCCAGGTCGACGGGAGCGTTGTGGGCCACGACCGCCACGCCCTCCAGAGCCGTGCGTACGTCCGTCTCGATGTCGGCGAACACGGGCGCGTGGGCCACCATCTCGCTGGTGATGCCGTGGATGCGGCGGGCGAAGCCGGTGATGGGGGTCTCGGGGCGCACCAGCCAGGTCAGCGGCTCCCCGATGACGCCGGCGGTGACCGGGACGACGGCCAGCTCCACCAGGTCGGGTGGCCGCTGGCCGTTGCCTTCGAGGTCGACGACGGCGAAGTCGCGGCTGGTCCAGTCACTCACGAGCTGCCCCTTCCTGCTGCCAGCCGATCTCGGCGCGCCCATGCCGCCCGGCGTGATGCGGATGCTGCCGGTCGTGCACCTGGAACCCCAGGGCGTGTTGGAGAAAGTAGCGGGGCTGCTCGTGCGGCAGGCCGTCAACCACCACGGCCCGGTCGTCGATGTCGACGATTTCCAGCCCTTCGGCGTCCGGCACCTCGGCGGCCAGGGACGCGATCCGCTCTGGTGTTGGCCGGTGATGGGCCTGCTCGCAGCGCCCGATCTGCGCCAGGGGGCAGATGTCGCACAGCTCCCGGACGCCGTAGTGGCCGTTGTAGTCGGGCAGGCCGTGCACGTAGGACACCGCGCAGGAGGTCTTGCGGAACACGGGCCCGCGGCCGGCCAGTGCTTCCAGTACTCGCTGCTCCAGGGTTTCCGGCACGATCTTGCGGCGGGCGGTGCCGCTGTAGGGCTCCGGCAGACCGGCCGCCTGGTAGTAGCCGGCGATCTGGTCCCGGTAGAACAGGCCGGTGAAGACGGTGGCGTCGGCGTGGCGGCTGAGGACGGCGGCCCGTGCGAGGTGCTCGTCCGTGTCGTTGAGGCCGGGAACCAGCGGACGCCAGTACAGCACCGTGCGGTAACGCCGGGGACGAGTGGTCGTCGCCACCTTCAGGGAGGCGGCGGCCACGGCCGACGGGTACGGCTCGATGCGCTGGTCGCCGATGCCGGAGTAGGTGAACAGGAGCGTCACCTTGAGGTGCAGCAGCCGGTTCAGTCGCGCGCAGTCCTCGGAGCTGACCTGGTGGCGGGTGATGACGAGGACGTGGTTGGTCAGGCCCCGGCGGTCCAGGTCCTCCAGCACGGCGAAGGTGTGCGGCTTGACCGCGGGGAGGAACGGCTCGGTGGCCCGGTTGAACAGCTGCACCGGCGTGCGGCCCGCCCGGAAGTACGGATGGGCCACGAGGCAGGCGACGGCCTGAGCGTCGGACATGAGCGCCCGCGGCTGGCGCTGGTCCCACAGTCCGTAGGTGTGGCGGATGCAGTAGGCGCAATCGAGGGGGCAGCCCTGGATGTGGTTGAGGGAGAGGCCGCTCTTGCGGTACTCCACGACCTCACGTGCGCGTGGGGGAAGTTGTTCGATCTGTCCGCTGCCCAGCAGCGGGACGAGGGTGCTCACTCGTGCCCTCCAAGTGCCCCGTCGGGTTGGGGCGGTGACCTGTCTGAGTCAGAGGGTAAGGAGCAGCTGGGGCAGATAGCCAGAAAGTTGCTTTGGATTTCTCGAATTCATGCAGACAGCAGTGGCACGAGTGAAACTACGAGCCATCCGGAGACGCGTCACCGGCAAGATCGCTGATGGTGCGGTTGATGATCGCCCGCGCGGACCGGCCGTAGCTGGCGACGGCGGCGAGCTGATCGAAGGCGCCCGCGTACAGTTCGATCTCCGGCGGCTGCCGCAGGTCAAGCGCCGCGCTGAAGGTTTCGATGAGGACCCGCTCCGTGTCGTAGATCCAGAAGCCGTGCCACGGCGAGGTGGCGTACTGCGTCTCGAAGCCGATGATCCCGAGCCGGACGTTGGGCAGTTGCGAGAAGGAGATCAGGCGGTCGAGCTGCCCAAGCATGACCTCGGAGGGGCAGAGCCGGAACCGCAGCGCCGCCTCGGTCAGCACGAAGTGGAACCGCTTGTCCGGGCGGTAGAGGATCTCCTGTCGTCGCACGCGGGCGGCCACGGCGTCGTTGATGTCGTTCGGCAGCTTCAAGCGCCGGATGCTCTCGGCAAAGCGGGCGCGGGCATACTCGGCGGTCTGGAGCAGACCTGGGATCACCGTGGCCTCGAAGGCCCGGAAGAGGCGGGTTCGCGCGTCCCACTCGATCAGCTCCTGCTGCCGAGGCTTCAGGCCGGCACGGAGGATGCGCTGCCACTCGGCGTGCTGGACTTCCAGGGTATGGAGGGTGGCCAGCAGGGCCTGCGCCTCTGCCTGGCTGCCGGTCGCCTCGGTCCAACCCCGGATGTCATCGTCCGTCGGGGTCTGCCGGCCGTTCTCCAGCTTGGAGACCTTCGAGGGCGGCCACGACAACGACTCCGCGAGCTGCCGGCCACTCAGGGAGGCCGCGGCGCGAAGCTCGCGGAGCCGTTTGCCGAGGGCGCTGCGCGCCTCCTGGACGTTAGACGCGTCCGAGGTACTGCTGGGTGGCAAAGTCGTCCCGTCTGACGGCGTGGTGCCAGGCGGCATCACGCCAGAGGTTGTGCCGCACGATCTCGGCCGGGTCCTCGATTACCTGGCCGCCGAGAAAGCAGTCGGCCTCGTCGAAGTGCATCCGGACCAGCTTGGACGAGTCGAACAGCCAGTAGTCGTGGTGTGGCAGCCCGGCGGCTTCGGCCTGGTCGCGTGGCAGGTAGCGGATGTCCTCGCCGGCACCGTTCGTGAACTGCGCGCAGTACACCCCGAAGCGGCTGTAGTCGGTCAGGGGCAGGCTCACGACGCGGACGCGTGCGAACCGCCGGCCGGCGGCTGTGGCCTCGTGGAGCATGTCCAGCCAGCTGCGCATCCACGGAAGATCGTCCGGCTCGCCTGCGAGGAACCGTTGCAGCGACTCCTGCTCGTAGGTCGCGTCGTAGGTGTCGCGGGCCTCCAGGCGGAAGGCGGTGTGCTCGAAGGAGTGGAAGAGCCGCCGGAACTCGGGGCCGGGCGGGATGAGCTGGATCAGTGCTCCTCCTCCTGCTCCAGGTAACGGCGCGCGTAGAACTTCAGGACGTCTTCCGGGATCTCGATCAGGGTCTCATGGTCCGGGACGGGGCCGACGTCCGCGAGCGCCTGGGGGTCCGTCACCTTCCATCCCTGGGCGATGTAGGTCACGCGGTCGGCGCGGTCGGTGGCAAACAGGGTGGGCGAGTTGTCCACCTGGGACTGGGGATCTTTGCCTAGGAACCGGGCGCGCACGGGTGCCTCCATTGCTAGAAATCTGGCGAACCGTTCGCCACATGGTCACAGCCGGGAGCGGGAGCTGTCAACGAGAGCCCGCCCGGCATGATCGCCACGCGCGTGCAGCCGCCACGCCGCCCGGGGTTCAGCGGTCGGTGGCGGTCCGTAGAGTTGCGCTGATCGGTCCGTGATGGCGGCTGGGAAGGGCGGCGTCTGGTGGCTCGCTGGTTCAACACGGCTGGCCCCTGCGTCCCCGAACTTCATTACATGATCCCGGCCGCGGCACGGCTCTCAGATATGCCGGCCTCGTGGCACAGCACGGCTACTTCGTCGTGCACGCTCCCCGGCAGACGGGGAAGACGACGACGCTGCGGGCGCTGGCCCGGGAACTGACCGCGAGCGGCCGGTACGCCGCGGTGCTGACCTCCTGCGAGCCTGGGCGGCCCTGGTCCGACGACGTCAGCGCGGCGGAACGCGCCGTCCTGAGGACGCTCCAGGAAGGGCGGCCGACGCCCTGCCCGCCGAGCTCCGTCCGCCGGCCTGGCCGGAGGCACCCGCGGGGGCGCTGCTGAGCAGCGCGCTCGCGGCCTGGTCGAGGGCCTGCCCACGGCCGGTGGTGTTCGTCCTCGACGAGATCGACGCCCTGGAAGGCCGCACCCTGATCAGCGTGCTCAGCCAACTACGCAGCGGCGCCACCGGCCGGCCCGAGAACTTCCCGATGCCAGTCGCTCTCTGCGGTCTGCGCGATCTCCGCGACTGCCACCCCCGAAATCGCTTCGCGATTCCGGGGGTCCCCGGGACAGCCGCCAGCGGCAACCCGAACCGGCTCGGCGGGCCCAGCCCGTTCAACATCATCGTCAGGTCGCTGCGGCTGGGGAACTTCACCCTCGACGAGGTCCGCGATCTCTACGGTCAGCACACGTCCGACACCGGGCAGCCGTTCACCGACCGGGCTGTCGAACGGGCGTTTGAACTCGCCGACGGGCAGCCCTGGCTGGTCAACGCGCTCGCGAACGAGATCATCGTCGGGATGGCGGTGCGGGCGCCCACCCCGATCACAGCCGAGCACGTGGAGAAGGCTGCGGAACGCCTCATCCAGACCCGGGCCACTCACCTCGACTCGCTGGTCGACAAGCTCAACGACTCCCGGGTCCGCGCCATCATCGAACCGCTGATCACCGGCACCCCGCCGACGCAGCGGCCGAAGAACGACGACATCCAGTACGTCCGCGACCTCGGCCTGCTCGCCCCGGACCCGCCTGTCCGCCCGGCCAACCCGATCTACAACGCGGTCATCGTCCGGGCCCTGACCGACGGCGTCCTGGACTACGCCACCGACGTCCCCCGGCCCCGCGCCTATGTGCTTCCCGACGGCCGGATGGACTTCACCCGTCTCCTCGCCGAGTTCGCCGCCTTCTGGAAGGCCAACGGCGACATCCTCGTCCCGCAGCAGATCTACCACGAGGCCGCTCCCCATCTCGTCCTCCAGGCGTACCTCCAGCGGGTGGTGAACGGCGGTGGCACCGTCCTCCGCGAGTACGGCGTGGGCCGCGGCCGGCTCGACCTCCTCGTCACCTGGCCCTACCGCGGCCCCGAGGGCGCCCAGGCGGTGCAGCGCCAGGCCATCGAGTTGAAGGTCCGCGCCGAGGGCGATGCCGACCCCCTCGGCTCCGCGCTCGTCCAGCTCGACGGCTACCTCGACCGCCTCGTCCTCGACACCGGCGCCCTGCTCCTCTTCGACCGCCGGCCGACAGCTCCCCCTATCCACGAACGCACGACCATCACCGCCACAACCAGCCCAGCCGGCCGCCCGGTCACCCTGTTCCAGGGGTAGCGCACGGGAGCCGGGGCGAACGCAGGCCTCTGATGTGGCTGCGGCCTACGATCATCAGATGGCTCTGACGCCAGACGACATCGACGCCGCGCGAACGCCGGCAGGAGGCTGGACCCGCGAGCAACTCGCGTCGTGGGGTGTGCCCTGGCCTCCACCGAGGGGCTGGAGGCAGCGCTTGATCGATCAACACGAACAGATCACGGAAGGTGTCGAACCGAAGCCACCCGTAGTGCTCCGGTCGCCCACATCCGTGGATCGATCGGCGGGAGCCGCCAGCGGAGACGGCAAACCGCACGGCGACGGTGCAGCCGTCGTCGAGATCTTCACCGACGGCGCCTGCAGGGGCAACCCAGGGCCCGGCGGATGGGGTGCGGTCCTGCGTTACGGCAGGCATGAGAGAACCATCTGTGGTGGTGAGCCTGCCGACACCACGAACAACCGCATGGAGCTACTCGCGGCCATCATGGCGATCGAAGCCCTCACCCGCCCGTCGACTGTGCGTATCCATACCGACAGCCAGTACCTGCGTAACGGCATAAGCGGATGGCTGGCCCGTTGGAAGAAGAACGGCTGGCGGACGGGAGAGAAGAAACCCGTCAAGAACGTGGATCTCTGGCAGCGCCTGGACGCCGCCGTGGGCGCGCACGACATCGAATGGCTGTGGGTACGCGGGCACGCCGGCCATCCCGGCAACGAGCTCGCCGACCGGCTCGCGAACCGCGGACTGTCCGAAGCCCGCCGACGCCCGGGCTGATCCGCAGCCAGTCGTGAGCCTGGAACCCCAGGCGTGTCCCTACCTGCCGAGACAGTGCGAGGCAGGCTGGGGCGAGCGCCCGTCGGTACTCCACGTGCAGCTCGGGGACCGTTCCCGGTCCGCGGCCGACCCGCCCCAGGCCGGGGAGTGGACTCGCCGAGGACGCGGTCAGCCGACGAAGGCCACCCGAGCTGGTACCATATCCGGTACGACTGGATCCTCGGGAGGTGGCCAGATGGTCGCGGCGATCAGTGCCAGCGAGGCACGCAAGACGCTCTTTCCCCTGATCGAACAGGTCAACACCGATCACACACCGGTGGAGATCGTTTCGAAACGGGGCAACGCGGTCCTGGTGAGCAAGGAAGACTGGGACGCCATCGTGGAAACCAACTACCTGCTGCGCACGCCCGCGAACGCGCGGCGGCTGGCGGAAAGCGTCGAGCAGTGGCGCGCAGGCGACGCGATCGAACGCCCGCTGGGCCCTGACGAGTGAAGCTGGCCTGGACCGACCACGCCTGGGAGGACTACCTCTACTGGCAGGGTCAGGATCGCAGGACACTGAAACGCATCAACGCCCTGATCGCGGACATCAAACGCGATCCAGAAGGGCAGGGGATCGGCAAGCCCGAGCTGCTGCGCAACAACCTCGCGGGACTGCGCTCACGACGGATCGACGACGAACACCGCCTGGTCTACGCGGTCGAGCCCGGCCAGATCACGATCATCTCCTGCCGCTACCACTATCAGTAGCCGAGCCCACCGCTTCCTTCCGACGCCCGGACGCCGCCGCGGTCGAGGTGCCCGCCGCACTCGGCGGGTTCGTGCAACCTGACACACCCTGTCCGTACGATCCGTATGCGGGCGGATCCGGCGAGCGCCGTTCCTGCCCGACGCACTCGCAGACCAGTACTCGCACGACCGACTCCGGGGGCCGTATGACCAGCCCGTCGTCTCAGCCGCTGCTGCGCGACGTCATCGACATCCCGGAGCGGACGTCGGACAGCGACTTCGTCCTCAAGCTCACCGAGGGTGTGGCCGACGCGGCCGCGACGATGCGCGACTACGTGCTGACCGACCGGCTGGTGCACAACTTCGACGAGGCGCTCGGGCTGATCGCGCAGGCGGTGGGCACCGGCGCGTCCAAGGGCGTCTACCTGCACGGCTCGTTCGGCTCCGGCAAGTCGCACTTCATGGCGGTGCTGCACGCGCTGCTGCGCGGCGAGCCCGCCGCGCGGGCGCTCGACGACCTGGCCGCCGTGCTCGGCAAGCACGACGGCGACCTGGCCGGCAAGAAGTTCCTGCTCGTCCCGTTCCACATGCTGGGCGCGAAGTCCATCGAGCAGCGGGTCCTCGGCGGCTACGCCGACCGCCTGCGCGCGCTGCACCCCGAGGCGCCGATCCCGGCGGTGCACCGGGCCGAGGCGTTACTCGACGAGGCCCGCGGCCTGCGGGCGAAGGTCGGCGACGCGGCCTTCCTCACGGAACTGAACCGCGCGGGCTCCGGCGGAGGCCAGGAGGCCGAGGAGGACGAGTGGGGCGACGACGCCTCCTGGACGGCCGCCGAGCTGGACGCGGCCCTGGCCCCGACCGGCGCGGACGCGGCGGCACGGCGCCGGCTCACCTCCGACCTGCTCTCGACCTGGTTCCCGAACACCTACCGTGACCTGCGCGAGGACGCCGAGGGCTTCATCTCCCTCGACCAGGGCCTGAGCGAGATCGCCCGGCACGCGAAGGACCTGGGCTACGACGCGGTCGTCCTGTTCCTCGACGAGCTGATCCTCTGGCTCGCGAACAACATGGGTGACCAGGCGTTCGTCTCCCGGGAGGTCCAGAAGGTCACGAACTTCGTCGAGGGTGGGCTCGGCGCCCGGGCCATCCCGGTCGTCAGCTTCATCGCCCGGCAGCGTGACCTGCGGGAACTGGTCGGCGAGTCGATCGCCGGCGACGTCCGGCTGAGCTTCCTCGACGTGCTCACGCTGGCCGACGGCCGGTTCGACAAGATCGTCCTGGAGGACCGGAACCTGCCGCTGATCGCCAACCGGCGGCTGCTGCGCGCGAAGGACACCGCCGCGGCGGCCCGGATCGAGAAGGCGTTCGAGACGACGGCGAAGGTCCGCGCCGAGGTGTGGGACACGATGCTCGGTGGCGGCGCCCAGCTCGGCGCCGACCGGGACGCGTTCAGGCTCTCCTACCCGTTCAGCCCGGCGTTCATGGACACGCTCGTCCACGTCTCCTCCGCCCTGCAGCGCAACCGGACCGCGCTCAAGCTCATGCGCCAGCTGCTCGTCGCGCAGCGGGACGAGCTGCGCCTGGGCCAGGTCATCCCGCTGGGCGACCTGTGGGACGTCATCACCCGGGGCGGGGACGCCCCGTTCACCGACGTGCTCAAGGTCGAGTTCGAGGCGGCGCAGCGCCTCTACAACCGCAAGCTGCGCCCCTACCTGCTCGACGCGGAGGGCCTCGACGAGGACGTCCTCGCCCGGGTGCGCCGCGGCCAGGCGACCGGCGCCGCCGTCGACGGGGAGCTGGCCGTCAAGGTCCGCCGGTTCACCGCCGACGACCGGCTGGTGAAGACGCTGCTGCTCTCCGCGCTGGCGCCGAGCGTGCCGGCGCTGCGCAACCTGACGCCGCGGCGGCTCTCCGCGCTCAACCACGGCAGCATCACGAGCCCGATCCCGGGCGGCGAGGCCGGCGTCGTCGGGAAGAAGGTCGAGCGCTGGGCCGGCCAGTTCGGCGAGGTCAAGTTCCTGCCGGTCGAGGGCGGCGATCCGGGCGTCGGCCTGGAGCTGGTCGACGTCGAGATCGACGGCATCCTCAGCCAGACGATCGCCTACGACGGCGGCGGCAACCGCCGCGCCCTGGTCAGGAGGCTGCTCGGCGAGGAGCTGGGCGTCACCGTCACCGACGACGCCTACGGCGACCGCCTCGACCTGGTGTGGCGGGGCTCCAGGCGCTCCACCGAGGTCGTCTTCGGCTCGCTGCGCGGCTCGGAGCTGCGTGACGACCAGCTGGAACCGGCCGATCCGGAGTCGTGGCGGCTGGTGATCGACTATCCGTTCGACGACGCCGGCCGGCCGCCGGTGGACGCGCGGGCCCGGGTCGAACGGCTGCGTGGCGGTGGGACGCCGCACCGGACGGTCTGCTGGATCCCGGCGGACCTGACCGCCGCCCGGCTCGCCGATCTCGGGATGCTCGTCCGGCTCGACCACCTGCTCAACCGGAACCGGTTCGACAGCCACGCCCAGCACCTGAGCGCCGACGACCGGCAGCGCGCCCGGGGCGTGCTGAAAAGCCGGTACGACGCGCTGCTGACGAAGACCCGCACCCTGCTGCGCATGGCCTATGGGCTGGCGAAGCGCGAGGAGCAGGACGTCACCGACTACTCGGACTGGCTGCGTGCCCTGTGGCCGGGGCTCACCCCGACGCTGGCCTTCGGGGCGACGTTCCGGGAAGCCGCGCGGCGGCTCGCCGGGGATCTGCTGGCCGACCAGTTCCCCGGCCACCCCGACCTCGACCCCGACCAGACCGGCCAGCCCGCCAGGCCGGCCGATTTCAAGCTCGTCCTCTCCTACGTGGCGAAGGCGGCCGAGGCCGACGGCAACTCCGTCGAGGTCATCCGCAGCGACCGGCTGCCGATGCGGCGGATCGCGCCGGCGCTCGGCCTCGGGACCATGCACGAGGCGCGTTTCGAACTCGGCCGGGAGTGGGTCGACCACTTCACCCGGAAGGCGGCGCAGGCCGCGGCCAGCGGCTCCGGTAGCACCGGCGGCTCCGGCGGTGCGGACGGCGAGCTGCGGGTGGCCGACCTGCTGACGTGGATCGACGAGCCGAAGCCCCGCGGCCTGGACAGCCCGGTCGCGGCGCTGATCGTCAACGCGTTCGCCGAGCAGACCGACCGCGCCTGGTACCGGTACGGCGGGATCCTGCCCGCCCCGCCCGAGCTGACGGCCGGGATCAAGGACATGACGCTGCGCGAGCAGCCGCTGCCCGCTCCCGAGGACTGGGCCGCCGCCTGCCAGCGGGCGCAGGTCCTCTTCGGGGTGCAGCCGCCGCCGCTGCGGCGCGGCCGGCTGATCCGCACGTTCGCCGAGGCCCTGACGAAGACGGCCCGGGAGCACGTCACGGCGACACGGGACCTGGTGACCGCGCTGGAGGCACACGCCTCCGAGCTCGGTCTCGATCCACGGACCGGGTGTGCCCTCGAGCCGGCCGGAGCCACCACGGGACGTCTTCGGACCGCCCGGGCCGCCCACGACCTCGTCACGGCCCTGGACGGGCCGAAGGCCGGCACGGAGATCGTCGTGCGGCTGGCGCACGCCGATCTCGCGGGTCCGGCGGAGCGCCTCGCGCGCAGCATCAGCCGCGCCGCGGCCGTCGCCGGCGCCGTCACGTCCGCCCCGTGGGGCGAGATGTTCGGCATGATCGCCACCTTGCCGGAGCCCTACCGGACGGAGGCCCAGGAGATCCTCGGGCGCATCCGGAAGGCGGGCGCCGCCGACGAGCTGACGACCCCGCTCGCCGGCGTGCTGAGCAGCGCCCGGGCCGAAGCGGCCCAGCTCATACGCCGGGCCGTCAGCACGCCACCCCCCGATCTGACTCCGCCCCCGCCCATAGAGCCGCCAGTGATAACTGGCGGGAACGAGAAGAAGGATCTTGAAAAGGGATCCGTCACCCGGGCCGAGCAGCGGTGGCGTGTGCCGCCCGCCGAGCTGGAACAGACTGTCGCCGCTGTCCGGGCACACATCGTTGACCAGCCCGGCGAGATCGAGATCATCTGGCGGCCGGCACGGTGAGCGTGCTGTCACCCGCGGCCGGCCCGGCGGGCTCCGGCACACCGGCGCCGCTGGTCACGAGCGCGATGCTGGTCAACCGGGTCACCCGGCTGCTGCGCGGGCCGGCCGGCACCGGCGAGCGGGCGCGGATCCTGCTGGCGCGGATCCTGCTGGTGCGGGCACAGCCCGAGTGGTTCGGTCCCAAGGAGCTGCTGGTCGGCGGCCGGCCGGTCCGGGTCGTCGCCTGCGTCTCGCCGCTCGGCGTGCTCGAGGAGATCGCGCGCTGGGGACGGGAGCCGGTGCCCGAGGGCTGGCTCGTGCTGCTCACCGACGCCGACGAGGAGACTCTGGGCGACACCGTGCTCGCCCAGGTCCACCGCCAGCAAGTCGACGTGATCGAACCGTGGAACGCGGTCCTGGAGGACTTCGGCGCCGCCCAGCTCGATCCGCGGCTGCACGCCCACGCCTACCGGTGGATGGCGCAGGCGCTGCTGGAGGCACGCCCGGCGGCTGGCTGGCCGCGCCGGCCGGGCGGTGTCCTCAGCCTCGAGGACGCGCTGGCGGAGCTGACCGCCGTCCGGCTCGGCCTGACCGAGCTGGGCCTCGGTGCCGCCGACCTGGACATCGCCACGCTGCTGCGCTGGACGACGGTCCCCGGGGCGGCCGAGGCGTTCCGTCGGCTGGGTGACGACGAGCGCGCCGGCATCACCGCGTTCCTGCGGGAGCGGACCGGGCACGCGGGGCGCGCGTTGCTGACGCTGGTCGCCGCCGGCAACGGCGAGCGTTCGCTGGCCCTCGGCCTGGTCTGCGACTGCCTGTGGCCCGGGCGGGACGGCCGCCGCGCCGGCCTGGACGCCGCGGCCGTCGAACGGGCGAAGGGCCGGGTGGAACGCTACTTCGGCGACACCCAGCTCGACGACCAGACCATGCGCCGGTTCGCCGACGCGGTCCGTGAGGCCGTCCGCACCGGGATGAACACGCCGGACGACCTGGCAGGGCTACTGGACACCGCCGACCGGCTGCTCGACGAGCTCGACGCGCGGGCCGCCGGCGCGACCAGCGACATCCTGCGGGCCGGGTTCGACGACCGGCTGTCCGCCGTCGCCGCGACACTGCGCGGTTTTCTGGCTGCCGCCGACTCCGGCGTGCACCACACGTTCCTGCAGATCTCGGCCCGCGAGGTCGCGGCCGCCGTCGACGTCCTGGGGGCGCATCTGCTCGCCGGCCCCGAGGCCGGGCAGCTCGAGCGGGCCGAGATGGCGGCCCGTGTCACCGGCTGGCTCGCCGGCCGGCCGGCGGACGGCCCGGGCACGCTCGCCGCCGCGCTCGACGGCTATCTCGACGACGCGGCCTGGGCCGATGTCGCGCTCGGGCAGCTGGCCGCCGGTGACCCGTCGCCCGCGGTCGGCGCCGTCTACGGCGACCTGTACCGGGCCGCGGTCCGGCGGCGGCATGCCCTCGACGCCCGGTTCGCCCGGCTGCTTGCGGACTGGACGACGACCGGCCGCCTGCCGAGCGAGGCCGAGGGCGCGCCGCTGGGCATCGAGGAGGTCCTCGACCGCGTGGTGGCCCCCGTCGTCACGGCCCGGGGCAAGGCCCTGCTCGTCGTGCTCGACGGGATGAGCGCCGCCGTCGCCATCCAGCTCGCCGCCGGACTGCGCCGCGAGCGGTGGGAGGAATGCGACCCGCTCGGCGACAGCGCGAGCGGCGCCGCCCGGCGGCGGACCGCGCTGGCCGTCCTGCCGACCGTGACGGACAGGTCGCGTGCCTCGCTGCTCGCCGGGCGCCTCCTCATAGGCGACAAGGCGAAGGAGAAGAGCGAGTTCGAGGCTCACCCGCGCTGGCGGCGGCGCGCGGTCCGGCTGTTCCACCACGCCGACCTCGACGGCACGCCGGGCTCCGCGCTCGACCGGGAGCTCGGCGACGAGCTGACCTCGAACACCCCGCTCGTCGCCGTCGTCATCAACACCATCGACGACCTGCTGGACTCCGGCCGGCAGCGCGACGACGGCGGCTGGAGCCTCGCCGACGTCGGCAGGCTGCGCACCATCCTGCGCTACGCGCGGACCGCGGGCCGGGCCGTGATCCTCACCAGCGACCACGGCCACGTTCTCGACCACGGCGCGTCGGCACTGGCTGCCGAGGACGCCATCTCGGCTCGGCACCGCATCCCGGTTGACGGTGTCTCCCCGGATGTTCGTGACGGCGAGGTCGCACTCACCGGGTCGCGGGTGCTCGTGCCCGGCGAGCGGATCGTCGCGCTCTGGGACCCGGAGCTGCACTACCGGGGCCGCAAGGGCGGCTACCACGGCGGCGCGTCGGCCGCGGAGGTGACCGTGCCCGTGCTGGCGTTCCTGCCGTTCCGCCTGTCGGCGGCGTCGACGAGCCGCGATGTGCCGGCGGGCTGGCGGCTGCTGCCCGACCAGCGGCCCCGCTGGTGGTCACTGGAGCAGCGGGACCTGCTCGGTGGGCTCGGCGGCGGCGACACCGTGCTCGTCGGTCGGCGCCCTGCCGACGCCGCTCCCGTCGTCGCGCCGGCGGCGCAGCCGCGCAAGCGGCCCAGGGCAGCCGAGGCGCAGGCCGGCCCCGCGCTGTTCGACCTGCCGGAGGAGGCGGCGCCGGCCGCGTCGCCGGCCATGTCGCCGGCCGCGTCGCCAGTGCTTGCTGAGGCCGCGCCGGCGACGGGCGTCGACATGCTCGTCGCCGCGCTGCTGGCCAGCGAGCTGTTCCCATCCCAGCTCAGCGGCCTGGCCCGGCGGGTGCCGGTCGAGAAGGTCGAGGCGGCGGTGCGAGCGCTGCTCGACGCGGGTGGCACGCTGGCGACCACCGTCGTCGCCGACCGGGCCGGGGAGTTGCCGCATCGGGCCGCCGGCTTCGCCGTCAACCTGCAACGCGTCTTCAACGTCGACAACTACCCGGTGCTGGAGCCGCTCGACGACGGGCACACGTTGCGGCTCAACGTGGACCTGCTGCGCCAGCAGTTCGGGCTGCCCGCGTGACCGGCGCCGCCGTCAGCGCCGCGCGGCGGCGCGACGTCCTGGACGCGCTGCGGCGTGGGGCGGTGCCGGCCGCGGGGCTGGATCTGCTGGCCGTGGGGCTGGCCAGGTTCGAGCGTTCCGTGGCCGAGGACCTGGCCGCGGTCGCGTCGGGCGGGTCGGTGTTCAAGGCGGTGCGGGGCGAGTACGGCTCGGGGAAGACGTTCTTCACCCGGTGGCTGGCCGAGCGGGCGAAGCGGGCGGGGCTGGCGACGGCCGAGGTGCAGATCTCGGAGAACGAGACGCCGCTGCACAAGCTGGAAACGGTCTACCGGCGGCTCACCGAGCGGCTCGCCACGTCGACGTTCCCGCCGAGCGCGCTGCGCAACGTCGTCGACGGCTGGTTCTACGCGCTGGAGGAGGACGTCCTCGCCGCCGACGACATGGCAGGCGACGACCCGGCCGCGTTGGAGAAGGCAGTGGGCGAGCTGTTCGACCGGCGGCTGCTCGACGTCGGTCGGACAGCGCCGGCGTTCGCCGCCGCGCTGCGCGGTTACCGGTCCGCGCTCGTCGCCGGTGACGAGGCGACCGCGTCGGCGCTGCTTGCCTGGCTCGGCGGGCAGCCGCACGTCGCCGCCAGTGCCCGCCGGGCCGGCGGTGTCCGTGGCGACCTGGACCATTTCGGGGCACTGGGCTTCCTGCAGGGGCTGCTCGTCGTGCTGCGCGACAGCGGGTACAAGGGACTGCTCGTCGTGTTGGACGAGGTCGAGACGCTGCAGCGGGTCCGGTCCGACGCGCGCGACAAGGCGCTGAACTCGCTGCGCCAGCTCATTGACGAGGTGCAGGGCGGCCGGTTCCCCGGGCTGCACCTCGTGATCACGGGAACACCCGCGTTCTACGAGGGGCCGCAGGGGGTGCAGCGGCTCGCGCCGCTCGCGCAGCGGCTGGCGACCGACTTCTCGACCGACTCAAGGTTCGACAATCCGCGGGCGGTGCAGCTCCGGCTCACCGGCTTCACCGAGGCGTCGCTCGTCGAGCTCGGCGGGCGGGTCCGGGGGCTGTTCGTCGGTGGCGCCTCGCCCGAGGCCGCGGCCCGCATCGAAAGGCTGGTCGATGACGCATACCTCGCCGAGCTGGCCGGCGCGGTCGCGGGCCGGCTCGGCGGCAAGGTCGGCGTCGCGCCACGGCTGTTCCTGAAGAAGCTCGTCGCCGACGTTCTCGACCGCGTCGACCAGCACGCAGACTTCGACCCGCGCCGGGACTACCCGCTGACTCTCAACACGGCCGAGATGACGGATCTGGAACGCAACCTCGCGGGACGGGCCGCCTCGTCCGCCGACGACATCGACCTGGACCTGTAATGGCGGACCGGCCGGACCCGGCATCGTCGGAAACGGCCCTGTCGGACGCCGCGCCGCCGGACGCCGCACCGTCGGACGCGCCGGACCTGCTGCATCCGGTGGTGCTGCACCACATCGTGAACTCGTTGCAGTGGCCCGGGTTGCGGCCGTTGCAGGAGGCCGCGGTGGCGCCGCTGCTCGGCGGGTCGGATGCGTTGCTGCTGGCACCGACGGCCGGAGGGAAGACCGAAGCGGTGATGTTCCCGACGCTGTCACGGATGGCGTTCGAGAACTGGCAGGGCACGTCCGTTCTCTACCTCTGTCCGCTCAAGGCGCTGCTGAACAACCTGGCTCCCCGGCTGGAGACGTACGCCGGCTGGCTCGGGCGCCAGGCTGCCGTCTGGCACGGGGACGTGACGACCAGCAGGCGGGAGCGGATCCGCCGCGAACGGCCGGACATCCTGCTCACCACGCCCGAGTCACTCGAAGCGATGCTGGTCAGCGTCCGCACCGACCATCGCGGCTTCTTCGCCGGCGTACGGACTGTGATCGTCGACGAGGTGCACGTCTTCGCCGGCGACGACCGGGGCTGGCACCTGCTGGCCGTGCTGGAACGGTTGCGACGGATCATCACCGCCGAAGCGGCCGACTCAGGCGCGGAGCGGCCCGAGCTGCAGGTCGTGGGCCTGTCCGCGACCGTCGGTAACCCGGCCGACCTGCTCCACTGGCTCCAGGGCTCCGGCGTCGGCCGCCGGCCCGGACTTGTGGTCGCGCCCGACGTGCCATTCGCGACCGGCACGTCGGTCACGACCGGCACGTCAGGCGCGACCGCGTCGGCGGCCGGTCCGCCGCCGGGCGAGATCGAGCTTGACTACGTCGGCTCGGTGCCGAACGCGGCGAAGATACTCGCCACGCTGCACCCAGGAGAGAAACGGCTCGTCTTCTGCGACTCGAAGCAGCTCGTCGAACAGCTCGGCAGCGAACTGCGCGCCCGCGGCGTGACCACGTTCCTCTCGCACGCGTCCCTGTCGGTTGACGAGCGGCGCCGCTCCGAGGAGGCGTTCGCCCAGGCCCGCGACTGCGTGATCGTCGCGACCAGCACGCTGGAACTGGGCATCGACGTCGGCGACCTCGACCGCGTGATCCAGTTGAACGCCCCCGGCTCGGTCGCGTCGTTCCTCCAACGCCTCGGCCGGACCGGGCGCCGGCCAGGAACCGTCCGCAACTGCCTGTTCCTGACCCTCACCGAGGACGCGCTCGTCCAGGCCGCCGGTCTGCTGCTGCTGTGGGGACGAGGCTGGGTCGAACCGGTCGTCGCCCCACCCGAGCCACGGCACATCGTCGCCCAGCAACTGCTCGCCTACTGCCTGCAGGAGAACAAGGTCGGTGACCGGCTCTGGGCCGACGAATGGAATGGCCTCGCGCCCTTCGACCGGTCCGCCGAACCGATCGTCCGTCACCTCGTCCGCCTGGGATTCCTCGACTCCGACGGCGGCATGCTGTTCGTCGGCCCGGAAGCCGAACGCCGCTTCGGCCACCGGCACTTCTCCGAGCTGACCGCCGTCTTCACCGCGGCACCCGAGTTCACCGTCCTCTCCGGCCGCACCGAGATCGGCCGCACCGACCCGATGCTCCTGTGCGACCCGGTCGAAGGCCCACGGCTGCTCCTGCTCGCCGGCCGCAGCTGGCGTGTCACCCACACCGACTGGAAACGCCGCCGCTGCTTCGTCGAACCCGCCGACGGCGGGGGCCGCGCCCGCTGGACCAGCACCCTGCCCCCACTGTCCTTCACCATGGTCAGAGCCATACGCGAAGTCCTTCTCGGAGCCGACCCCCAGGTCGCCATGACCAAACGCGCCGCCGCCCGCCTGACCGAGATCCGTGAGAAGCACACCGACCTCGTTCACCCCGCCGGCACCGTGATCGTGCGCGAGTCGGAAGCCGACGTCCGCTGGTGGACCTGGGCCGGCCACCTCGCCAACCGCACCCTCACCGCCTCCCTCGGCGACCTCGCCGACCCCCGCCAGAACCCCGACGAAGCATTCATCCGGCTACGTTCTGACCTGACCCCAGCCATGTGGAAGACCGCCGTTCCGGATCTGGAAAAGCGGCTCTGTCTGCCCCATGTGGACGAGCAGGCCCTTGCTGGCCTGAAGTTCAACGCGGCCCTGCCCCCACGCCTGGCCGAAGCCACCCTCGCCACCCGCCTGGCCGACCTGTCCAGCGCGAAGGCGGTTCTCGCCGAACCGGTCCGGTGGTACACCAGCCCGCGTGGTTCGTAGCACGCGCCCGGCGCCGGTGGTGGGATCGCCGCCACCGGCGCCGGGACGCGTCAGCCGGTTGCCTCGGCCGGTGGGGGCGGCTCCGTCGTCGGTGGTGGTGGCTCCGTCGTCGGTGCGGGTTGCGGCGGTGGTGGTGGCGGCGGTGGCGTGGTCTCCGGCGGTGGCTCCGGCTCCGGTTGGTCTCCTACCGGCGGCGGAGTGGTCGGATCCGGAGTGATCGGATCCGACGGCAGAGTGGTGGGACCGTCGTCCGGGGTCTGAGTAGGCGACGGATCACCAGTGGGCTCCGTCGGTGATGGCGAAGGAGTCGGGCTGGGTGACGAGCCGCCGTCTCCCGGCAAGATGACCTCGTCCTGGGCTGACGAGCTGCCGGCCGCGTTGCTTGCTTCGAGGCCGATCCCGTAGGTCCCTCCTGGTTCGCCGTTGACGGTGTAGGAGGTCCCCGGGTCGGGGGTGAAGCCGCCGTCGCCATCCGCGCCCTGCGGGCTCGGGTATGAATGCGAGATGAAGTAGCCCTCGACAGGGGTGTTGGACGGAAGGGTCCAGGTCCAGGTGATCTGGTTGCCGATGACCGACCGGGTGATGACGACCGGGTCGGGCACGGTGCAGCCCATCCCGGTGACCGGGTCCGAGGTCGCGGTGCCGCCCGGCCCGGTCGCCGTCACCGTGACGTCGAACAGGCGGCAGTCGGTGGTGCGGAAGCCGATCTGGTTGGCCTGCTCCTGCGCGCTGTAGCTGCCGTCGTCACCGCCGGCGGCCGTGTAGGACCACGAGTAGGTGATCGACCCGTCTGTCACCGGGTCCTTGACGGCGATGCTGAAGCCGAAGCCGTCGGGGGGGTTTTTCACGAGCACCGGTCTGTCGACGGGGCACAGGCCCGCGGCCTGCGGGTCGAGCGTCTGCGGGTCGAGCGTCTGCGGGGAGGCTGCGGTGGCGGTGCCGTCGGCGGCGTAGGCGGTGAGGGTCACCGTGAACGGCGCGCAGTCGTGCGGTGGGATGACATCGAACGTCGTGTCCGACATCGGGGTCACCTCGACGTCCGCCAGGTCGGCGGTGAGACCGAACCGGGCCGTCTGGGCGCCGGCACCGGTGCCGGCCTGGGCTTCGACGCGCCAGCGGTCCACGGCGGGCGTCACCGTCATCGTCGGGACGGGTGGCGCCCCCGACTCGATGATCGTGATCTGCTGGCTGGCCCGGCTGGTGTTGCCGGCCTCGTCGGTCACGGTGACCGACACGACGAACGTGGCGCCGGGATCGGCGGCCTCGTAGGTGTGGGTGGCGCTCGCCGCGGCCCCCGGCCCGCCGGTGCGGACCCCGTCGCCGAAGTCGAAGGAGTAGCCGGCGACGGGGGACGCACCGGCGGTGGAGGCGGAGGCGTCCGCACTGATCTGCAGTGGAGCCTCGCCGCTGGCCGGCGTCACCGCCAGCCGCGCGACCAGCAGGTCCGTCGGTACCGGGTCGGTCGGCGCCACTCCGGGCGGGAGCTCGACGCTGCCCTCGACGGGTGGCGTGCCGGTGCGGTCGACGGTGAGGTACACGGCGGGGGTGGCGTGCCGGCCGTCGGCGAGGGTGGCGTGCGCGACGACCAGATACTCGCCGAGCCGGGACCAGGCATGGCTGGTCTGCCCGCCGCTGCCGGTCGTCCCATCGCCGAACGACCAGGTCGCGCCGGCGACCCGGGTTCCGTCCCGGACGGCGAGGCGCAGGGTCACCGGTTGGCCGATCCGCGCCCGGGCCGCCGACATCTGGATCGTGACCTCGGGATCGTCGACCGCGACGGCGTCCGGTGCCGTCTTCGTCCGGGTGATCGGCGGGGCTGCCGCGGTGTCCGGCAACGGGGCCGCTTCGGACCGCGCACCGTCGGCCCCGTCACCGACGCTTTCACCGTTGCTGTTGTCTCCGCTGCCGGCGCCGTTGGTGAGGCCGGCGCCCGGCCGGTCCGGGTTGTACTTCTCGATGACCCGCGTACTGCCGTCGAGGCGGATCGCACCGGCCCGGAAGCTGGACGGGTCGTTGAAGAACACGAACGGGCCCTGCACGACCAGTTCGAACCGGGTGCCCGCCGGCAGCACCTCCGGCCGGCCGACGACCCGGTGCTGGCCGATGTCGACGACGACGACCCGCCCGTCGGTGAAGTCGGGGAGGAACAACCGGCCCGCGACCTCCCGCGGCTCGCCGAGGTCATGGCCGGCCGCGGCGAGGTCGACGACGGTGTCGCAACGTCCCGTCGTCAGATCGCTGATCACCAGCGTCCCGCGCTGACCGCTGACCGCGTACACCTCGGGCCTGCCCTGGCCGCCGCCGACGACGACCGACCTGTCGGCGGGCGCCGTCTCCAGGCAGGCGCCGGCACCGGCCTCGCCGCCGTCGCCGAGTGTCCGCACGGTGCGCGCGGTCGGATCGACGACGGTGAGCCGCCCACCGGCCAGGACCAGCCGGCCGCCGGCCGTGACACCGGCGGATGCCCGGGCCTTCCCGCCACGGTCGTCGAGCCGGACGACATCACCGTTGCCGCGGTCGATCAGCCACAGCCGGCCGGCGGCGTCGGTGACCACACCGCCCAACCCGGCCCGCGCCGCGACGGACTGCAGCCCCCGTGCCTGCAGCGTGCCCGGGTCAGCCGTCGTGACCAGCCCCGACTCCTCGTCGACGACGAAGGTGGCGCCGCTGGTCGGGAACACCCGCAGCCGCCGCTGGCCCGTGCCGAACCGCACCGGGTCGGTGGGTTCGAACGTCGCCCCGTCGACCCGCAGCACGCTGCCCGCCGTGCTGTTGACGATGTAGGCGTCCGGCCCTGACTGCGTGGACGTCAGTTCTCCGCTGCCGACGGCGACCCTCGTCACCACCTGGGACGACGCGCCGTCGACGAGCGCTGCCTGGCCGGTCGCGGACGACACCAGCCAGGCCGCGCCGTTCTCGACGGCGAGCAGCCGCCCCGGCACCCCGCCGGCCTGGCCGACGAGCACCACCACCCCGCCGGCGAGCAACGCCACCGCGACCGTCAGCCGCAGCAGGTTCGCCGGCCGCACACTCGCTTGTGCCCTCGGTCGCACGCCGGCTCGGGCCCTCGGCCGGGCCCTGACTCGCCCTGCCGCCGCCAGTCTCAGGCTCCGCATGATCACCGTCGTCTCGTTGCCGCGTGTGCTGTGTGTGCCGCGTGTGCTGTGTGGGCTGTGTGGGCCGGTGGACGGACCGTGCCGGGGGAAGATCTCCGCTGTGTCGCCGGGGACGATGCCGACGCTGCCGGGGGCGATGCCGACCTGCCGGAGCGGGGCAGCAGCGGCCGGGGGTCGAAGGCAGCCCGAATCCGTGTGCCGTGCCCACGCCAGCGGCGGTCAGGTCGACGTCCAAGAGCGCGGATGGTGAGGTCGGCCAGCTGCCAGGCCTGGCGGGCGTCGTCCTCGCTCGGTTCGGCCGCGGCGAACAGCGCCCTGGTGACCAGTGGCGCCAGCGAGCCGAGATGGTGCGCCGCCGGGGCGCAGTCGGGCAGCGCATCGGCTCGGGCCACGGCCTCCCGTGGGGTGAGCGCGGTGGCGCCGGTCAGACCGTGCTCGGCGAGCCGGTCGCCGACCTCCCGCCAGGCGGCTTCGGTCCGGGTGGTCGGGGTGCCGACGCGGCGCCGTCGCCGGCGGCGGCGGCGCTTCTCCGCCGGAACCAGCGCGAGCAGGAGCAGCGCCACCGCGGCGACCGCCGCCGGGTAGCGGAGCCACGCCCACCTCCGGCCGGTTCCCGGCCCGCCCCGGGTGGACGCGCCGGCCGGGTCGAGCTGGGGAACGACGACGGGGGTGACCACGTCCACGCTCCGCTCCTGCTGGCTGGTGTCATCGGTGATCGGGCGGTCGACCGGCGGTAGGGCGAGCCCGAGCCGGCTGATGTCGGTGGGTTCGAACGGAACCCAGCCGAGCCCCTCCAGCGCGACCTCCGGCCAGGCATGGGCCTGCCGGGTCGTCACGTGGAACACCCCGTGGCCGTCGCTGGACTGCTGGTCCAACAGGTAGCCGACCGCGATCCGGGTCGGGAACCCCTGGGTGCGGGCGAGGACGGCGAACGCGGCGGCGTGCTGCTCGGCATACCCGCGGCTGTCCGCGTCCACGTCCGCGTCGGTGCCGGTGCCGGTGTCTGTGCCCGTCGGGCTGCCCCCGGCCCCGAGGAACCGGGCGATGACGCCGTAGGAGTGGCCCGGACGGGCGTCGCCGTCGTAGGGGAAGCGTTGCGGATCACGCAGGTACCGCTCCAGCGCGACGAGCTTGTCGTAGGGCGTCGCCGCCGTGCCCGTCACCTCGTCGGCGATCTGGGTCAGCTCGGGGGCGAGCCCGGGCGGCAGCGCCATCACGTGGTCCGTCGCGGGTCCGACCGCCGCGCGGGCGAGGCGGAGATCCTCCGCGCCGGGGGTGGAGACCTCGGCGCGGAGCTGGTAACCATCCCCCGCGCGGGGGATGGACGTCGCCGCGACAGCACCCGATCCGGCCTGGACGGAGACCTCCCGCCCATGCAGCGCGACCGGCACACCGACCGCCGGCAGCAGCGTCTGGCCCCACGACTCGAAGGACACATCCAGGCCCACCCGAGCGGTGGGGGCCGTCACGGCCGGGCCGTCCTGGGGCAGCGTGCCGCCCGCGCGCAGGAAGAGTCCGTCGTCGGCCCAGGTCGCCCCGTCGAAGTCGCCGAGCGCGGCGATCCGTAGCCGGTCGACGGGCAGCCGTCCGCCGGTGGCGGACAGGCTTGCGGTGAACAGCGACCGCGGCGGGTTCGCCCGCAGCTGGACCTGGACCTGGGCCAGCGGGTCGAGCAGCGACGCCGCCTCGACCGGTGGCGTCCGGTGCTCCCGCGGGTCGAACCGCTGGTCGCCGTCGGCGAGTGGGAGAACGCTCGCGCCCACGGTGGCGACCACGGCAGCGCCGGCGACCAGGGGCAGCCCGAACGTCGACCAGCCGGTGCCCGCGCCCGCGCTCGTTCCGTTGGCCTGGGACGTCCTGAGCAGCACCAGCACGAGGGCGGTGAAGGTGAAGCAGCCGGTGAGCAGCACCTGCGAACGTCCACCGGCGGCCGTGACGACCAGGGTGGCGACCTGAGCGAGCACCGTCGGCAGGAGCGGGAGCAGCACCGACTCGGTGCGGCCGGCGAGTACGACGGCGGCGAACGTGGCCGCCCACAGCAGCAGGCTCGGGACGAGCAGCAGCTCGCCGGTCGGGTCCGCCGGCAGGCCGACGGTGAGCAGATCCGCCCAGCTTTCGCGCAGTGCGCCGGCGAACGCCGCCGGGCCGGCACCACCCTGGGCGCCGACGCCGAACAGCACGGCCAGCGCATACACCAGCCAGCCGCCGGCGGCGGCCGGCACGATCAGGTCGATCTTCCGGAGCCGGCTGGACGTCGCCGCCGCCAGCACACCGGCCAGCAGCACCGCACCGCCGAGCGACAGCAGGAAGCCGGTGCCCGCGAAGAAGCCGCGGTAGGCCACCGCCACCTGCACCATCAACAGAACGATCACCGCGGCCTGCACGCGATGGTGCCCCCGCGCCGTCCCAGCCGATGCCGCCGGCACCACGGGCACGCCGTCGGATTCGGGTGCGCCGCGCATGGGCGTGGTGGGCGTGGGCACGGTGGGCGTGCGCTGGCGCGAGGTGGCCTTCGAGGGGACGTCCGCGCCGGTGACCGGAAGCAGCGGGGGCAGTCGCAGGGTGGCCTCGTCGGAGATGTCCTCCAGGGGCGGGCCAATCACCGGGCCACCTGTGTGTTCCACGCGGCCACGAAGTCCTCGCTGGTGCGCACGTTGAGCACCAGGGCGCCCCGCACCACCGGACCGGGTCGTCCCGGCACCGCACCGACCTGGATGAGGCTCACCATCGCGAACCGCGGGCGGACAGTCGACACCACGGCGCCTGCCACCGAGGAGGTCTGACCGGTCACGACCCCGAGGACCACCCCGCTGTCGCGGGGCACCATCCCGGTCAGTGTCGTCAGGCCCGGGTCGCCCGCGTCGGTCTCGACGCCGGCAAGCAGGTCGAGGACCGCCATCGACGCAGCCTCGCCGCGTTCCGCGACCGCGCGCAGGCCACCGGTGGTGCGCACCTCGATGGGGAAGCCGTGCGTCACCGCGGCAGCGGCCAGTGAGGCGGCGATGCGCACCGCGTCCTCGAAGCAGCCGTCCCGGAAGCGGGGTCCGTCAGAGTAGGGCGCGGCGCTGGTGTCGAGCACGACCAGCATCCGCGGCTCCCGCGGCACCACGTTGTGGCGGACCATGAGGGTGCCGGTCCGCGCGGTCGAGCGCCAGTGGACGAGCCGCAGGTCGTCGCCGCGAACATAGTCGCGCAGGCCGTGGAAGGCCACCCCGCCGGGTGCGGCGACGGCCGTCGTCGGCCCGTCCAGGTCCGGCGAGCCGCCGGTCGGCAGGGGCACGACCGGCAGCAGCTTCGGGTACACCCGCAGCACCGAGCGGGACGGGAACCCCCGCCGCACATGCATCAGCCGCAGCGGGTCGGCGTGCCCGAGGGTCAGCGGCCCCACCTCGAACACCCCGCGCCGCGTCGTCGGCAGCGGGTACTCGGCCTGCTGGCGGCCTCCCGGTGGCAGGCTCGCCACCGCGATCCCGACCCGCTGCCCGCCCACGGACTCGCCGGCGACGATCGGCGGCGATCGCCGCCGCGCCGTGTTGGTCACCACCAGGACGCCACGGGCCACCTCGCCCTCGGCAACCCGGTCCGGACGGATCTCCCGCTCGATGGTGACGTCGGGCCGGGCGAGCATCCAGCCGGCGGCCGCGACCACGACCGCCGCCGCGCCCAGACCGAGAACGACCAGCTCCGGGTAGTCGAGCAGGATCCCGGAGACGACGAGCACCCCCGCGGCCACGATCATCGTGGCGCCGGATCTCGTGATCACCGGCTGGCCAGCCGCTGGTTCGGGACCGGGATCGAGGCGATCGCCTCGCCCAGCAGATCGGCCGCGCGCAGGCCCGACATCTCGGCCTCGGGGCGCAGCAGCACCCGGTGCGCCAGCACGTACGGCGCCAGCTCCCTGATGTCGTCCGGGGTCGCGTAGGTGCGGCCGTCGGCGGCCGCGTACGCCTGCGCGGCTGCGGCGAGCGCCAGCGCGCCCCGGGTGCTCACCCCGAGACGCACCTCAGGTCGGTGCCGGGTCGCGGCGGCGAGGGTCACAATGTACCCCAGCAGCTGGGTGGACAGATGCACCCGGCGGGCGATCCCGATCATTCGCTCGAGGTCGGCGAGGGTCAGCACGGATGGCACGGTCGCGGCGGACTGGCCGCCACGGCGGTTCGCCAGCACCTCCACCTCGGCGGCGTGGTCGGGGTAGCCGATCGTCAGCCGCATCATGAACCGGTCGATCTGCGCCTCGGGAAGGTCGTACGTCCCGCCGTGCTCGACCGGGTTCTGGGTGGCCACGACGACGAACGGGCGCGGCACCGGGACCGGCTCGCCATCCACCGTGACCTGCTGTTCCTCCATCACCTCCAGCAGTGCCGACTGCGTCTTCGGCGAGGCACGGTTCACCTCGTCGGCCAGGATGACGTTGCCAAACACCGGGCCCGGCTGGAACTCGAACGCGCTCGTCCCGGCGTTCCACACCTGCACGCCGGTGACGTCGGTGGGCAGCAGGTCCGGCGTGAACTGGATGCGTCGCATCGTGCCGGCGACCGAGTTCGCCACCGCCTTCGCGAGCGACGTCTTGCCCGTCCCGGGGACGTCGTCGATCAGCACGTGGCCCTCGGCCGCCATGCACACGGCGACGAGCCGCACGATCTCGGTCTTGCCCCGGATCAGCGTCTCCACGTTGCGGACGAGCGCCGCGCCGCGTTCGGCGAACCAGGCCGCCTCGCTCGCGTCCAGCAGAGATTCCGTCATTGGTTTTTCCCCCCGAATCGAACGCGGCGGACGTTGTCCCGCCGCCGCACACCATCACCAGGCCAGAGCCGTCATCCAGCCAGAGCCGTCATCAGGTCGAAGCCGCTGTCAGGTCAGAGCCAGCACCATGGCCACCAGCAGGCAGAGCGCGCCCAGGAGCACCACCGCGACGACCGCCGTCCGGTACCCGAACCTGCGGTACTCGGCGTCGGATCCGGTGCGGATCACGACCCGCGGTTCATCGCCGACAACCTGCTGCAGCACGGACGGAGCCCGGACCGCACCGCCCGGCCGCGCGAGCGCTCGCGGTACCGGCGGCGACGGCGGCCGTGGTGCTGTCGGCGGCCGTGGCGGCGCGGACGGCTGTGGCGGCTGTGGCGGCGCGGGCGGCTCGACGCGGTTCGCCAGAGCTGTACGCTCCGGGTCCTCCGGCATCCGCCCGACCACACTGACGTCCCGACCCGCGGCGGAGTCGCGGGCCGGGATCCGGAGCGTGATGTCCTCGCCCGCCGCGAGAGCGCGGATGTCGTCATCGAGGTCCAGGACCAGGCCCGCGCGCTCCAGCCAGCCCGGGCCGAGCGACTCGTAGCTGGCGCGGGCCAGCGCGGCGGAGAAGTCCCGCGCTGTCCGGTACCGGTCGTCGGGGCGCTTCTCCAGCGCCCGCAGCACGACGGCACCGAGCGGTGCGGGTGACCCGCGCAGGGGCGGCGGCGGCGCGCCGAGATGGCTGCGGCGGAGCCCCTCGAACGACTGCGCGTCCGTCGGCGCCGCCCGGAACGGCGGCCGGCCGGCGAGCAGTTCGTAGAGAATCACGCCAAGCGCGTACAGATCGGTGAACGGGCCCAGCCGCCCGGCCAGGAACTGTTCCGGTGCCATGTACCGCGGGGTGCCGACCGCCGTCGCGGTCTGCAGGGCGGAGCCCGTGTATTCCCGCGCGATCCCGAAGTCGGCGACCTTCAGCCGCCCGCTTCTCGTGAACAGCACGTTCGCCGGCTTCACATCCCGATGCAGCACGCCCCGCTCGTGGGCATAGCCGAGCGCCGCCGCGGTGGCCAGGCCGATCGCACACACCTGCTCCGTGGACAGCCCACGCACGGCCCGCGCGCGCAGCGTGCCACCGTCGAGCAGCTCCATGACGATCAGCGCGAGGCCGTCCCGCGGGATGTAGTCATACACCCGCACGACATGCGGATGGTCAAGCCTGGCGAGAGTGAGCGCCTCCGTTTCGGCATTGTCGGCAGCGCCATCCAACCCGTGCACAATTTTGATGGCTACTTCCCGGCGCAGCCTGTCCTGGCCTGATAAAACCACACCGAAAGCTCCATGGCCGATCTCTCCGCGGATCTCATATCCCGGCAATGCAGCCATGAGCAGGTCGTGCTTGCCGGTCAAGAAGCCGCCCCCCCAGGCACAGTGCAGTGCGCCGCGGCCGGAAGGCCCACGAAAGCCCAGCACTCCACTATCGCAGAACACCCCGCGCCAGATGTGCCATAGCGCGTCCGTTGACAGGATGAAGGTTCGCGTTACCGGTCAGGTGGGTTTCGGAGGGTCGGTACGCCGACCCGCCGGCGCCGGCCGACCTCGAGCTGGCCCCGGCGGTACCGTCCGTCCGATTCGCGTCGTCGACCAGGCACCAGATCCGTCGGGAGTGTCCGACGACGTGCCCCGCTCCGATCCCAGCGACCACGCCGACCGTAATATCATCTCCCGAATCGAACTGGTGTTCCGTACACCTGGCGGTTCCGGGCACTTCGGCCCGCATCGTGACCGTCGTCGGCGTGGTGGTCGCGTCGGCCTTCCTCTTCGGGTTCGGAAATAAATGAGCCGGAGCCGGAACCCGGAGCCTCCCCCCGGTGGTACGAGACGCGAGCCGTCCGGCCGCGCTGGAGCACGAGGCGATGGGCCGATTGCGGATACGAATCGGTTCGACGCATTGCTTGCCAGGGGTTTTCAGCGCCTGCGAACATGCGCTGGAAGGTATCCCGCTTCTCGAGAAACGGCGACCGGCGAATCACGGGAGCGTCCGCAGTGAACAAGATCGGAACAGTTGACGATATTCACGCCGCCGCCACGGCCCTGACCGGCCTCACCGATTTCGGCCCACCCGACTATCACGAGGGGCTTGAGATCATCCTGGCCGCCTACCAGGACGAGGCCGACCTTACGCCGCTCGGCGTCGCGACGGCCCGCGACGAGTTGCGCGACATTCTGGTGGCCCGTCTGTTCAGCGAGGCCGGCTGGCGGCGCTATCCCGAGTACGCCGAGGTTCCGATCGAACGGCCGCTGTTCATCGTCGGAATGCCCCGCACCGGCACGACCACGCTGCACCGGCTGCTGACCGCCGATCCGGCCCACCAGGGCCTGGAACTGTGGCTGGGCGCGGCTCCGCGTCCCCGTCCGCCACGCCCGAGCTGGACCGACGATCCGATCTTCCAGCTCGCCCAGGGGGCGATCCAGGCATTTCTGGATCGGAACCCGGGCTATCTCGGTATCCACAACCGGGACGCGGCGAAGGTCGAGGAATGCTGGCTGCTCACCCGCCAGTCGATGCTGTCGGCCTTCTTCGAGTTCACCGGGCACGTGCCGACCTACTCGAGCTGGCTGGCCGGGCAGGACTGGACCGCCGCCTACGAGCGCCACCGCCGCAACCTGCAGCTGATCGGACTGCCCACACCCGACCGGACCTGGGTGCTCAAGTACTCCGGCCACATGCTGTGCCTGGACGCTCTGCTGGCCACCTATCCGGACGCGTTGATCGTGCACACCCACCGCCGGCCGGCCAGCACCGTGCTCGGCTCGGCCTGCAGCATGGTGAGCCGGCTCGCGGCGGGCAAGTCCACCAGCTTCCACGGCGACGCGATCGGCCCGGCCCTGCTGGAGCTGGCCGACCGCGCCCTGACCCGCTTCGCGGCGGACCGGGCCCGCCACGACCAGGCCCATTTCCACGACGTGGAGTTCGACGAGTTCACCGCCGACCCCCACGGGGTCATCGCCGGGATCTACGACCGGCTCGGCCGCCCGGTGCCCGAGCCCGCCCGCGCCGCCATGGCCGAGGTCCTCGCCGAGGACGACCGGCTGCGGTCCCACCGTTATGACCTGGCCGAGTTCGGCGTCACCGCCGAGCAGGCCGACGCCCGCCTCGCCGGTGTGGTCTGACCGCCCACCGCACCGAACGGAGGACATGATGACCACGACGACGCCCACCCGGACGGCGGACGCGGCCCTGGCCCGGTGGGGATTCTCCGAATGGACCGCGCGGACCCGACGGACCGGCGAGTTCATCGACACCCCTGAGCTGGACGGGGTCAACGACGCGGTCATCAGCGTCGGCGGCCGCCCTATGGTCAACTTCTCCGGCATCGGCATCCTGGGCTGGCAGCACGACCCGGAGGTCCGCGGGGTCTTCGCCGCCGCGGCGGCCGAGTACGGCCTGGTCGTCGGCGGTTCGCGGCTGGTCCAGGGCCTCTCCCGGCCGCATCTGGAACTCGAGAAGCTCGTGGCCGAGATCACCGGCCAGGATAAGGCACTCACCTTCGCCACCGGCCTGCTGGCGAACCTCGGTTTCGTCCACGCGATGAAGGCCCGGTTCTCGTTCGCCGGCGAACCCGGGGTGGACAACGCCGACATGGTCCTGGTGCTCGACTGGGACAGCCACTGGAGCATGTGGAAGGCCGCCGACGGGTTCAAGTACGGGCGCAACCTGTTCGCCTTCCGGCACAACGACGTCGCGGAGCTGCGGACGCTGCTGGCCGAGCTGGGCGACCGGCGGGTCGTGGTCGGTTTCGAGACGGTCTACTCGTCCGACGGCTCGATCGCCCCGGTGGGTGAGATCCTTGATGCCTGCGAGGAGTTCGGGGCGGTCAGTTTCGTCGACGACGCCAACGGGTTCATGGCGTACGGCAACGGTGGCCACCGGTTCGCGGCGGAATACGAGGCGCTGCGCCGCGCCACCTTCCGGATGGTGTCGTTCGGAAAGGCCGTCGGTCTGTCCGGCGGCGCCATCGTCGGGCCGGCGGACGCCATCGACGCGTTCCGTTTCCTGTCAGGCACGTCGATTTTCACGACGAACATCCAGCCACCAACCGCGCAGGCCGTCACGCACGTGCTCGAGCGGATGCGGCGCGACCCGTCGGTGATGGAGCGCTATCTCGACCGGATTGACCGGCTGCGGGAACGTCTGATCGCGATCGGTTGCTCCATTAATTCCACGCCAACCTTCGTCACCTCGATCGCCGTCGGTTCCAACGAGACCGCCGTGCGGGTGCGGCGGGACTTTTTCGAGCGCGGCTACCTGGTGCCGATTTTCGTCTATCCGGCGGTCCGGAAAAACGAGGCGGTGATCCGCCTGCTCGTGAACGACCGGCTGTCCGACGAGCAGCTCGACGGTTTCGTCGACACGCTGGCCGAGCTCCGGACGATCCACGGCTTCTGACACCGCCCAGCCCGCCGCGGGCCGGGCCGGGCCGAGCGAGGGGCACCATGGATTCCCAGTCACCAGATCCCGCGTCACCGTCCGCGTCGGTCGCCCGGCCGCTCGCCCCGTCGGTCGCCCGGCCAGCACCTCGGCCAGTCGCCCTGGTCACCGGGTGTTCGAGCGGCATCGGCCTGCGCAGCGTCCCGGCGCTGGTCCGGCGGGGGTTCCACGTCGTCGCCACCCTGCGCGACCTGGACCGCCGCGGGGCACTCGACAAGGTCGCCGACGAGCACGTCACGGTGCTCCGGGTGGACGTCACCGACCAGCGGACGATCGACGAGACCGTCGCCGCCGTCCTGGCCGCGACCGGCCGTATCGACGTACTGGTCAACAACGCGGGAACGGCGCCGCCGAACTTCGTCGAGGAGGCACCGCTGGCGCAGTGGCGATCGGTGTTCGAGACCAACCTGTTCGGCCAGGTCGCGATGACCAACGCCGTCCTGCCCGCGATGCGGGCCCGGGGCCGGGGCCGGGTGGTGATGGTCTCCAGCGTGGGCGGGCGGGTGCCGACTCCCATGCTCGGCGTCTACTGCGCCTCGAAGTTCGCCCTCGAGGGGTACGCCGAGACCCTGCGGCTGGAACTGCGGCACTCGGGCATCGACGTGGCGCTGGTCGAACCGGGCTCCTACCGGACGGCGATCTACGACACGCCGCTGCTGGACGCCCCCGTCCCGGTCGAGTCGCCCTACGCGGACGACTTCGTCCGGCTGCGCGCCTTCTACGGCGAGTACATCGCCCACCACCTGCGCGATCCCGACGAGGTCGCGGAACTGGTCGCGACCCTGGCCGCCCGGCCGCGCCGGCGCCTGCGCCATCCGGTCGGCACCGACGCCTGGATCAAGCTCGCGCTGCACGCCCTGCTCCCCTGGCCGGCCTACGAGCGGCTGACCCGGCGGCTGATCGGCCTGCGGCCGTAGACGCCGCCGAGTCAGCCGGGCCGTCCGGCCAAGCCCGCCTTTTCCGCCTTTTCCGCCGGTTCAGCCAGATCAGCCAGCAGGATCGGCACGAGGCGCTCCTCGTAGATCGCGATGTTGTGCGCGCGGACGGCCTGGGCCAGATCGGCGTCCCAGGGCGCTTCACTGACCTGCCCGGGCCGCGCTGTCCGTCCGTCCTCGGTGCCGGACCCGGGCGTCGCCGCACCCGGGAGCGCGGCGACGTAGTCGGCGGTGCTCATGCGCCACGGCACGGCGCCGGAGCGGGCCATGACGTGGGCGGCGATGCGCAGCCCGTCGCCGTCGAAGTCGCCGTGGTAGCGCAGGCGCAGACCTGCCTGCGCGAGCTGGTGCAGGAGCAGAACGGCGGCGCTGGACGGCCAGCCCGAGGTACACACCAGCGGTGGGCAGCGCGCGCCGAAGCGCCCGATCGCCATCGCGATGACCGACGGGTTCTCCACGACCCCCACCGTCACCGCACCCCCACGCTCCTCGCCCGCACCGGTGCCGGTGCCGGTGCCGGTGCCGGTGCCGGCGTCACCGTTGGCCCCGCGGCCCCGGCCGGCCTCGGCCTCCCGGCCGGCCCCGGCCTCCCCGGCCTCCCCGCCCGCTCGGGCCGTTCCCGCTCTCGCCATCCGCAGGCCGGGGCAGGCCCGGAGCTGGGCCAGGGTGACGATGCTGGCCTGGCCCACGTCAGCCCACAGCCGCAGCGCGCGGCTCAGCGCGTCGTCGCCGGTGGGGCGCAGACCCGCGACGAGCGCCTGGGCGGAAAGTGCGTCGCAGGCGACCCCGGCGCGTTCCCACAGCATGCGGCGTTCCCCCGCGCCGGTCGGCGCGGGCACGCCGTACCGGGCGGCGAGACCGCGCAGGACCAGGGTTGACAGCCGTGTCCCGTCGTCGAGCGCGTGGGTGCGGCCGAGCAGCGCGTCGGCGAGGGCAGGCAGCGGACGTCCGTCCGCCGGGCAGGCCGCGAGGACGCGGAGCGCGGCGCCGAGCAGGGCGCGGGTGTTGTCCACCGAACCGTCGACGAGCCCGGCCCGCCGCGCGTCGGCGGCCCAGGGGCGCAGCGCCGGCTCGGCGACGACGACGGGGTGCGCGGTCAGCCAGTCCCACAGCTCGCTCCGGGCGTGCGCGGCGGCGGCGCGGGAGCCGGCCCGGTCACCGATCGGGCCCAGCAGTGCCTCGGCGACGGCACGGGTGTCGACGCCGAAGGTGGCGGTCAGCAGGGCGTCGAGGCGGTCCAGACGGATGGTGGTGCGCGGGCCGGGCAGCCGGTCCAGGCCGAACAGGTCGGCGAGCGCGGACTGCTGGTCCTCGCCGAGGGGCCCGACCCGCACCGAGGTGACCGGACGTCCGGTCGAAAGGCGGTCGTGCACTGCGCCCCACAGCGGTGCGAGCGCCGGGCCACCGAGGGCGTCGATGATCGCGGCACGTCCCGACGGCCGTCCCGACGGCCGTCCCGACGACTGTGCCGGCGACTGTGCCGACGTCACAGGGCCCGGCCGTCGGCGTCGGTGAGCCGCTGACCATTCCAGGTGAAGCGGGCGGTGGTGACCGCGTCGTCAGTGCCGTCCCCGGTGATGAGCGTGTGGATCGCGATCCCGTCGAGCTCGCGGTACGTGCACCACTCGTGATCCGAAGTGATCATCAAGTCGAGGTCGAGGGAGGCGAGTAGCTCGAAGACCTGGCCGCGGTTCGTGCTGTCGACACCGACGAAGACCTCGTCGAGAAGGATCAGGCGGGGTGCGGTCGGTGCGGACTGGTAGTGCGCGGCGAGGGCCGCGAACAGCGGCAGATGCAGCGCGATGGCCTTCTCCCCGCCGGACAGCGCGCCGTGCAGCTTCTTGGTCAGCGGCTGCCAGCCCTGCTCGGTCCCCCGGTCGATGCGGACGATGAACTGGTGCCACGCCGTGTAGTCGAAGACCTGCAGCAGCAGCTCCTCCCATCCCGTGGTGTCATCCTTGTCGCGGGCATCGTCGAGACGCCCGCGCAGGAAGGTGTGCAGGGCGTCGCGGTCGGCGGCGCCGAGCTGGGTCGGGTCACGCAGGAGCAGGTCACGGGCCTGGCGGGTCGCGACGGGCAGCGCCGGGTCGACCCGCCACAGGATCTGAACGGCGATCTTCGACGCGGTGCGCACCTTCTCCAGACGGCTGTTCATGTCGGCGACGAGCGCGTTCGCCTGGCGGATCCGGTCAGCGAGGTGCCGGCGGGTGTTGCCGGTCAGGGTGCGGTCGAACAGGTCGCGCTCACCCTCGGTGATCTCGGTGCGGGCACGGTCGCGTTCGTCGCGGATGCCGTCGTGCAGATGGGCGACGCCGACCCGGATGCCGTCGACCGCCGCGGTGAGGATCTGGATGTCCTCGTCGGGGTCGACGACGAGCTCGGCCCGGTCGGCGAGGATCTGCCGGCACTGGTGCAAGGCGTCGGTCAGCCGGGTCTCGGCATCCTTGATGTTGCGCACGGTGTGCGGGACGGACCCGAGCGTGGCCGCGGCGGAACGCGCCTGGTCGAGGGTCGCGCGCACCCCGTCGGCCGGGGACAGCCGCAGGTCCAGCCGCGCGTCGGCGGCCAGGGTGCTGATGCCGAGCCGCCGGAATCCACCGGCCTGGGCGTCTCGGCTTTCGACGGCGTCGCGCCGCCGCTCCTGGTCGACGACACGCTGGGTGTTGAGCTCGCCGACGCGGGCGTCGAGTGTGCGCAGCGACCCACGCATCGTCATCCGTGCCGTCGCCAGCTCCCCCATCCGGTTACGCAGGCCGGTGATCTCGTCGAGGACCTGGCGGTACCCGGGACCGATCGCCGCCTCGACGCCGGCGAGCTTGGCGGCGACCCGCTCGGCCTCACCGTCCCGGTCCGCGGACGACTCCACGAGCGTCTGCGCGGCCTCCTGGGAGGTGGCCGCCACCTCGGCGGCGGCGACCGCGGCCGCGCCGGTCGCGACGGCATGCTGGTGACGGTCGAACCAGTCGTCGGCGAGCCGGCGGAAGATGTCGACGGCCTCCTCGACGGTGTCGAGGGCGGCCCGTTCGGTCGGCAGCCCGTGCTCGGCGCCCACGGCGGTCAGGGCCCGGGTCGCGACGCTGACGGCCGCAGCCGCCTCCCGCAGCCCTTCGACGGACCGGCTGACCAGGTCGGCACGCGCGCCGAGGTTCGCCTCCGCGGTGTCGAGGGCGGCACGGGCGTCGTGGACGGCCTGATGCGCGGGCTGGGCCCGACGGTCGGCCGCGATCCGTTCCCGCCGTGCGCGCAGCTCGCCGCGCTCCCGGTCCAGGTCGGCGAGGATGTCGTCCAGCGTGCTGATCAGTGCGGTCAGCTCGGCGAGGCGGCGGCGCCGGGCCCGGTCGCGGGCGAGCGCGCCAATGTGGGCGGGTTCGGTCTTCGACCAGCTGCCGCGCAGCGCGGCCAGCCGCCAGGTGCCGTCGGCACCGACCGCGATCGGATGCCCGCCGGAAACACCGGACGCGCCGGCGGGGCCGGGGGCGGCCACCGCGGGCGCGCTTCCCGCGGGCGCGCTTCCCGCGGGCGCGGCCGCCTCGGGCGTTGCGGCGGCGAAGGCGATTGTGGCGATCAGGCGCCGTACCCGGTCGGCGGGCACGGCGGCGTCCGGCTCGGGTTCGAGTACCGTGCTCAGGCCACCTCCCGGGGCCGACGGGAGAAGATCGGCATCGAGATCGGTGTCATGCCCGGCGACGACCAGCCGGCCCGTCGGGAACACCCAGGCGTCGAGCAGACCGGAAGCCTCCAGCGCCGCCTCGACGCCTGCCTGCGTGGCAGGGTCGACGCCGTCCCGGAAGGACACCAGCCGCCACAACGGGGCGCCGGGACGTCCGGTGCGGTCGGCGGTGCGGGTGGGCGGGGCGGCCGGCGGCAGCTCGGTGGCGGTCGCGAGATCGTCCCGTTCGGCGGTGTGCCCGGCGTGTTCGGTGGCCCGCTCGGCCTGGTCCCGGGTCAGCTCAGCGGTCCGGGCCGCGATCGCCTCCAGCAGCGGGCCCGCGGTCGCTTCGACGAGCCGCAGCACGTCGGGTTCGCTCTCCACCGCGGCGAGCAGCGCGGCCAGGTCGTCGAAGCGCAGCTCGGCACAGCCGGCGGCCCACCGGGCCAGTGCCTCGCCGAGCGCCGTCACCTCGTCGGCGTACACCGCGGCCGCGGTGTCGCGGTCCGCCGTGGCGGCGGCCAGTGCCTCGCGGGCGTGTTCGAGGCGCCGCTCGGCACCGGTCCGCGCGGTGACCGCCGACTCGCGGTCGCCCAGCGCGCGGCGCACGGCGCGAAGCTGCCGGACCCGGGCGTCGACCGCCGCACGGACCAGGACCCGCGGCCGCGCCGCGCCGGCCCGCTCCACGCGAGCCCGCTCCATGCGAGCCCGCTCCATGCCGGCCTGCCCCACCCCGGCGCCGGCCTGCCCCGCCCCGGCGCCGACCGGCCCGGGCCGCGCCACCCCGACCGCCTGATCGGCCACGATGGCGGCGATGGAGTCGTAGGTGATGGCCAGGCCGGCCCGGTCGGCGGCACCGCGGGCGTGGTCGCGCGCCGCCGCGCTCTCGGTCGCGGCCCGCGCGGCGGCCGCCTGGCTCCTCCCGGCGGTCTCCTGATCGGTATCCGCTCGGGTCCGCGCCTGCCGGGCCTGCCGGCGGGCGTCCTCGGCGCGCCCGGCCGCGTCCCGGGCGTCCCGGCGCAGCTCGTCGAGCTGGCCGCCGGCCCGGTAGGCCTCGCTGAGTATCAGGCCCTCGATACGCGCCTCGAGCCGCTCCCGCTCGCTTTCGGCGGCGGTGACGCGCTCGTCGAGCGCGTCACGTTCCGCCACGACGCGTTCGTACTCCGCCTGGCTCTCCCGAGCCGTACGGGTGATGTCGTCCAAAGTGCTGGTGGCGGAGATGAGCCCACCGGCGGCCGCCCGCAGCACCCGGCCCGCGTAGGCCCGCTGGCGGTCGGCGAGCAGCCGGGCGGCCTCCACCTCCTCGTCGAGGCGGCGGATGTTCTCCCGCTGGCGGTCCAGGCGTTCGAACCCCTCGGCGAGCTCGGCGATCTCGGCGGTGCCCAGCGGCGGCAGCGCCCGGGAGAGCAGCGTCGACAGCAGGGACGGGTCGAGCCGCTCCGACAACTTGGGGGTGCGCAGCTGCAGCATGGCGGTGATCAGAGCGCTGTAGCGCTGCTCGTTCAGTCCACCGAACAGCGCGGCGCGGACGACCGCCCGGTAGTCCGCCGCGCTGTCGTACACCTGGCCGGTGTCCCCGAGGTCGGCCGCCAGCCGCTTGCGGGTCAGTGGGGCGTTTGCCTCGTCGACCACGCTCAGCCCACCGGGCTGGCCGATCCGCCGGCTGGTCGTGAAGTAGTCCGCCGACACCGTGGTGGTGTGCTGGGACGCCTGGAGCCGTGCACCGCAGGTGAACCAGCGTCCACCGTCGCCGTCGGACGCCTCGCCCACGCCGACGGACGCGGCGGCGCGCAGGTCCTTCCCGGCGTCCGCGCCCGCGCCCGCGTCGACGTCCATGTCGGCGTGGGTGTCGGTGTCGGTGCCGGTGCCGAAGCGGAACTCGATCCAGACGTAGCCGACGCGGGTCCGGCCGCTGGCGCCGTCTCCCATCAGGTTCCAGTGCATGGTGCGTTCCGAACCGCCGAACGTCGACAGCCTCCGGGCCTGCAGGTTGGCGTCCAGCAGGTAGGGCAGCAGCAGTTCGAGCGCCTTGGACTTGCCCGTCCCGTTGCGTCCGCGCAGCAGCAGCCGGCCACGGTGGAAGCCGAAAATCTCGTCGTAGTACCGCCAGACGTTGACGATCCCGGCGCGGTGCGGCCGCCAGCGTGCGGCTCGGTCGGCCGGCGTGAGCTGGACCGGGCGGAGGGGTGGGTGGATCACTTCCACGCTTCGTCCTCCTCGCCCGACCCGTCGCCCGCCGGGCGGGGCGGCAGGTTCTCCAGCCGCGAACGGTCCTCGTGATGGACGCGGTAGCGCTCCGCCGCGGGCAGCGCCCGTACCAGGGCCGACCCCACGGGGTGGCTCGCGTCCACCGCGGCGAGGCCGAACATGCGCAGTTCGGCGAGCGCGTCCCCGGCGAGCCGCCGGGCACCGTCGTCCGAGCGATACGTCCTGCCCCAGGACGGCAGCCGGTCGAGCAGTCGTCCCGCCGCGACCGTGAGCTGTTCGGCGGTGAGACCGGCCGGCGCGGCACGCAGCGCGTCGAGCAGTGTCAGCGCGGCTATCTTGGCGGTACTTGTGTCGTCGGGGAACCGGCTGTCGGTCGCGAGGCCGTCCGGGTCGACGAGCAGGTAGCCCTCGGCTCGTTCCTCCAGCTCGAACCCGGCCAGCTCGGCGGCCCGCCGGACCTGCGCCCGGCCGGTCGTGGTGGCGAGGTACGCCAGCTGCGCCTCCGTGAGCTCCGCGCGGTACACGACCGGGTCGTCGACCAGGCGCCGGATCACGGAGTGACGCAGCCACAGGTTCCGGCGGGCGTCGGAGACCGTCGGCGCCGCGGACGCCGCGTCCCCGTAACGCGGCTCGACGAGCATCCCGGCGATGAACCGGTCGACATCGATGCCGTCCTCCGTCTCCTTGCCCGCCTCCGTCTCCGCTTCCGCCTCCGTCTCCGTCTCCGTCTCCGTCAGGGTCGGGGCGGTGGCCTCCGGCCCGGCCGGGGTCACCCGTGACGGCGCGGTCGGTGCGGCCAGCAGGCCCACCAGGCGGGCGGTGTCGACCCGGTACAGCACCTTCGCGTCCTCGGACTGCACGTAGGCGTCGGTGACACCGTCCACCGCGCTCACCATGCCGAGCTGTTCCAGGTGCTTCAGGGCGTCGACGTACGCCATCCGCTCCGCCCGGACCGCCGGGTCGAACGGCGGCAGCGCCGCGTCCGCCGCGCAGGCCGCGGAGACCCGGTCGGCCAGCAGCCCGATCGTCGTGACAGGCCCGCCCATCAGCTCCGCGGCGACGACGCAGAAGAGCACGTACCGGCGACGGTCGAACGGCGCCCGCGTCGACCGGGCCCGCCGTGCCGGGCGGGACGGATCCGGCTCCGAACGGATCTTCACGAGCCGCGCGTAGCCGGCCCGCGGTTCGACCAGGACCTGCCAGCCGCAGTAGTAGTCGAACCAGTCGCGGATCGGCCCGCGCCGGCGCCGCACGACATCGAACCCCTCCGGGCTGCCGGTGGACGTCAGCAGCGGACCGCCGAGCAGCAGCCGGATTCCGCGCGCGACGTCCTCCCGCTCGTCCCGGACGTGCTGGTTCGCCGACGAGCTCATCGGCCGGCGCTGGATCCGGGCGCGACCGGAGTCCGGATCGGAGATCCGGCCGGCGCGCTCCGTGCCGGCGGCCCGGGCGGCATGGGCGGCGCGGGCACACTCACGATCGAGGGCTGGATGCCGGGGGCCACCGGCCGGCCGAGGAGCGTGATGTCGACAGTGTGATCAGGCGCGGTGAGGACACCGCGGGGCGTGCGGATCACCGCCAGCCGGCCGTCGCCGGTCGGCCGGGCCACGATCTCCACCTGTCCGTCGGAGGTCGTCGCGCGCCGCGCCCCCGAGCTGTCGACCGGCCCGTCGAGCGCCTGGCCCAGCAGGTCCAGCAGGCGGGCGAGCGCCTCATGATCCAGCGTGCCCAACGCCGACAGCCGGACCGGGCCGTCAGTACGCAGCCGCGCCCACACGGCTTCCAGCTCGGCCCGTTCGCGCCGAGCCCGTTCCTCCCGCTCGCGGCGGACCGCGGCGACGTCGCGGACCCGGCCCGTCCGGCTGAAACGCTCGGCCCGGCCGCCGCGCCGCAGCAGTGTGGACACCTCGACGGACGGCGCCGCCGCCCAGCTCGTCCCGGCGGGGATCAGTTCCGGGTCGGTGTGGCGCAGGTGGGCGTGGCGGGCCGGGGTCAGCCCGAAGGCGGCGCCCCATAGCCGGTGCAGGTCGTCCTCGGCGGGGGCGGCCGCGAACACGCGGGCGAGCACCTGGAAGTCACGCGCCGCGCTCGACGAACGCCGCCGCGACTCTCCGATGCGTTCCAGGGTCGCGAGCAGGGCGACGATCGCGCGCCGTGCCACCGTGTGCAGCTCGTCCGCCCGCGGCCGGGCGCCGTCACCCGGGTCGAACCACAGCCGCAGCCCTTCCCAGCGCAGCCGGCGATGCTCCAGCCAGGCCGGCGCCGGGTCCTGCGCGCCCATCGGCGACAGCTCGGCGCCGAGCAGCGCCCGCCGCCGCAAGGTGGCGACGCCCAGCGACTCGACCCGCCGGATCGCGTCCCGGATGGCCCGCGACCGGTGGTCGAGGTCGGTCACGAACTCCTGCAGGTAGGTCACCGTCGCCCGTTTCACCTCATGGAAGGTGTCGAGGTCGGCGTTCTCCGCGCGCAGCAGCCGCTGCAGCTCGCCGTTGAACTGCTTGGTGTTCGACCGCAGTGCCTCCAGGTGGCTCTCCAGCTCGCTGAGCGTGGTGAAAACCCGGCGATCCGCGGACGTCGGCTCGAGCAGCAGGCCGTACAGGGCGTCGAGCCGGTCCGTGATGGCGTCCAGAACGGCGGTCTGCAGAGCTCCCGCCGACGCGAGCACCGCCAGAGCGTGCTGGACACCGGCGAACGCGGCCTCCCCGCGCCGGGTCAGCGAGTAATGCAGGTTGCCGCGCTCGTACTCGGCGGCGGTGGAGTAGTCCGCGCTGTGGTTCTGGATGACGTCGAGCAGCTGCCACTTACCCAGCTGCGCCAGCGCCCGGCCGAGCTCGTCCGGGTCGAGGTCGCGGAAGAACCCGACGGAGGCCAGCCGCCCGTCGATGTCGTCGAGCCCGAGGGCGGTCTCCAGTCGCTCGTTGGCGTCGCCGAACACGTGCAGGATCGCGGTGTACAGATCAGCGTTCTGCTCGGTCGCGAAGCGGAACATCTCCGGCGGCACGCGACGCGCGGCCATCGACGCCTCCCCGCACTCGCTCACTCCCGCGAAAACTCCGCGAATCCGGCAGCCTTGGTGATCGGCCGCCCAGCTCAGTGTAAGCAGCGGCCTGGCGGCCTGGCTGATAGGGCGGTGGTGGCGGCGGCTGTGGTGGTGGGGGTTGAACCGCAGCACGGCGGCCCGCTCGACAGAGGTGATGGTGGTTCCAGGTCTCAACAGCGGCAGCCGCCGCGGCTACGGTGCGGCACATGACCGGGTCCGCCCCGCTCACCCAGATCCGCTCAGCGGAGCGGACACTCCCTACTGCCGCGGGCCGGGAGCGATGCCCGTGACAGAGAGTGGTGGGACCGGTCTCGCGCTGCGTACCAGTGGACTGCTGCGCCGCACCAGTGGACTGCTGCGCCGCACCGGCCTGGTCGTAGCCGTGCTGGGCGCGCTGTTCCTGGCGTTGGATGTCGCGACCCGGGCCGTGCCGCCCTGGCTGTTCGCGTTCCTGTGGCTCGCCGTCGGGGTCGGCCTGCTCCGCCGACGCCCAGTTAGCCCTCACAAACGCCCAGGTCAGGCTGGGCTGCGCGTCCTGCGGGCGGAGGGGGCGGGTTTTCCTCGGCGGCTGGCGCCGGGCCGCGCGCCGGATTCCCGGCTCGGCCGTTCGGGGCGCAGGTTGAGGGGCTGGCCGGCGATGCGGGTGCGGGTCAACGCCTGCTTGGTGTCCTTGGTCAGGTCGGTGGGAAGTTCGACGAGGCTGTAGTCGGCCCGGATGTCGATCCGGCCGAAGTCCGACCGGTCCAGGCCGCCCTCGTTGGCGAGCGCCCCGACGATCTGGCCCGGGGTGACCCGCTGGCGATGCCCGACCCCGATCCGGTAGGTGGCCCGGACCGGCCGTGGTCCGCCCGCGCCGCGGGCGGGCCTGTCACGGGCAGGCCTGTCACGGGCAGGCGGCGCGGTGTCCGGCGGGAGGAGGAACTCCCCCGGTTCCTGGCGGGTCATCACGGCCAGCGCCGCGGCGAGGTCGGCGAGCGGAACGTCGTGCTCGTGGGTGTAGCCAAGGACCAGGTCCCTGAAAACGGCGTGGGCTGGCGCGTCGAGCGCGGCGGTGATCGCGTCGTGGAACTTCGCGACCCGACGGGCGTTCACCTCCGCCGCGGTGGGCAGCTCCATCTCGGCGAGCGGCTGGCGGGTCGCCTTCTCGATCGCGGCGAGCAGGCCCTTTTCCCTGGGGGTGACGAGCAGCAGCGCCTCACCGCTGCGCCCGGCGCGGCCGGTACGGCCGATGCGGTGGACGTACGACTCCGGGTCGGTGGGGATGTCGTAGTTGACGACGTGGGTGATCCGTTCGACGTCGAGGCCGCGGGCGGCGACGTCCGTGGCGACGAGCAGGTCGAGAGTGCCGTCGCGGAGCTGGGCGATGAGCTTCTCGCGCTGCGGCTGGCCGAGGTCGCCGTTGATCGCCTCCGTGGCGAACCCGCGGCTGCGCAGCCGCTCGGCGACGTCCTCGGTCGCCGACTTCGTCCGCACGAAAATGATCATTGCTTCGAACGGCTCGACTTCGAGGACCCGCGTGAGCGCGTCCATCTTGCGCGGCCCGGCGACGGTCAGGAACCGCTGCCGGGTGTTCGCGGCGGTGACGGTCCGCGCCCTGACGGTGATCTCGGCCGGGTCGCGCAGGTACTGCCGGGAAATGCGGCGGATCGGCGCGGGCATCGTCGCGGAGAACAGCGCGACCTGCTTGGTGTCGGGGGTGTCGGCGAGGATCCGGTCGACCTCCTCCTGGAAGCCCATCCGGAGCATCTCGTCGGCCTCGTCGAGGACCAGCGTGCGCAGCCCGCCCAGGTCGAGCGTCCCGCGTTCCAGGTGATCGATGACCCGCCCGGGAGTACCGACGACGACCTGCGCGCCGCGGCGGATCCCGGCCAGCTGGGGAGCGTAGGCCTGCCCTCCGTAGACGGGCAGTACCTGCAGGCCGGTGATGTGGTGGGCATACCGGCCGAACGCCTCGGCGACCTGCAGGACCAGTTCCCGGGTCGGGGCGAGCACCAGCGCCTGGGTGGCGGCGCTGCGCGCGTCGATCCTGGACAGGATCGGGAGAGCGAACGCGGCGGTCTTGCCGGTCCCGGTCTGGGCGAGGCCGACGACGTCGCGGCCCTCGAGCAGGGCGGGGATCGTGCCGATCTGGATCGGCGACGGCACCTCGTACCCGAGTTCGGTGAGGGCTCGCAGGACCGGGGTACCAAGCCCGAGGTCATGGAACGTCGGCTGGTCTTCGGACTCGGTCACACCTGAGAATACGGTTCCCGCGCGGCAGCCCGGTGAGAACGGGGCTGATCCGGCACGCAGGCCCACCGACGCGACCGGACCCGCGCCCGTCCGCCGCTCGCCCGCGACGTCGCCCTGTGCCCGCGCGGGAGGCACACTCGGCTCCGCCCACCGTCCACTGCGGCGGAGCCCTGAGTGTCCGGAGCCCCGCGGTCAGGGTGCGCGCAGCCCGTCGAGGATCAGGCCGAGGATGCGGGTGGCGCGGGCGGCGCCCGTTCGGGGGTCGATCCGCCACAGGACGCTCAGCTGCAGGAGCACGTCCTCGGGGTCGAGCCCGGGCTTGAGATCGCCGCTGTCCTCCCCGGCCCGCAGCAGCGTGGCGATGCCGGCGACGAAGGGCTCGTAGGCGGGATCGTCGAGCCCGTTGTTGGTCGCCGCATGAATGATTTCGGAGACGCCGTACTTGAGCCGGGCGTACCTGGCGACCTCCTCGAACCACAGCCGCAGCGCCTCCAGCGGCGGATGCGCCTCGACGAGGACGGGCGCCAGGTCGATCAGCCCGCCGATGTCGTTGCGGTACAGCTCCAGCACCAGCGCCTCCCGGGTCGGGAAGCGTCGGTAGAGCGTGCCGATCCCGACGCCCGCACGCCTGGCGATCGCGCTCAGCGAAGCCGAGCCGTCCTCGCTGAGCGCGGCCCGCGCGGCGGTCAGGATGCGCTCTCGGTTGTCGAGCGCGTCGCGGCGGGTCGGCTGTGCGTTCATGCGGTCCTCGGCGGGGCTCGGCAAAGTGGAGGGGTCTCCACTACAGTGGAGCACGTAGTGGAGACCCCTCCACTTTAACGCCCGAGGCTCAGAAGGAGCCTGCTGTGACAAAGCGTGTGCTCGTGACCGGCGCGAGCGGTTACATCGGCGGCTGGTGCGCCGCGGAGTTGGTGCGACGGGGCGAGACGGTGCGCGCCACCCTGCGTGATCCGGCCCGCGCTCCCGAGGTGGCCCGCGCCGTCGACACCGTCGCGGACGTTGCCGGCCGCCGCGCGGACGACCGGCTGGAGTTCGCCACGGCCGACCTGTCCGCGGACGACGGCTGGACCGACGCGATGAAGGACGTCGACGCGGTGCTGCATGTGGCCTCCCCGATGGGGATCACCGCGGACGGCGACCCCGGGTCCCTGATCCGGCCGGCGGTCGACGGAACCCTGCGGGTGCTGCGCGCCGCCGCCGACGCGGGCGTGCGGCGGGTGGTGATGACCTCCGCGGCGAACGCGGCCAGCCCGTCGTCGTACTCCAGCGAGGGCGTCACCGACGAGACTCTCTGGACCGACCCCGACGCCCTGGGGCTGATCCCCTACCGGCGCGCGAAGACCCTCGCGGAGAAGGCGGCCTGGGAGTTCACCGCCACGAGGGCCGACGCCCCGGAGCTCGTCACCGTCCTGCCGGGAGCCGTCTTCGGCCCGATCCTCTCGACGGCGACGATCGGTTCGGTCGGCATCATCGCCCGGATGCTCGGCGGCAAGCTGCCCCGGGTTCCGCGGATCGGGCTTGAGGTCGTCGACGTCCGCGACCTGGTGGAGCTGCACCTCGCCGCCCTGACCAGCCCCGCCGCCGCGGGTCAGCGGTTCCTCGGCACCGGCGAGTTCGTCTGGATGCGCCAGATCGCCGAGGTGTTGCGCGCGGAGCTGGGCGCGGACGCGAGCCGGGTCAGCACCAGAAGCGTCCCGGACGTGCTCGTCCGGCTCGCGGCCCGCCGCGACCCGGCGCTGCGCGAGATCGCCCCGGCACTCGGCCGCCGCAACCGCCACAGCACGGCGAAGGCCCAGCAGGTCCTTGGCTGGAAACCACGCCCGCCGGCCGAGACGGTCCTCGACTGCGCTCGCAGCCTGCTCGCCCACCACGTCGTCTGACGCCGCCCGGGCACCCGGCAGACCTCCCCGAACGGCTGCTCGCCGACGCGCGGGCCTCGGCAACGGCCCGGTCTCGACAACGGCCGGGTCTCGCGCTGCGTCGTGCGCCCGGAGGGCACCGGGCCGCACCGGGCCACGTCGGACTACCGAACCGTCTCGACCGCCGCTCGGCCCCTGTCCGTGCGGGCGATGCCGCCGCGGGCCAGGTCGGCGGCGAGAGCCTCCGCCTGACGGTGTGCGTCGAGCAGCGACCGCTCGTGCTGGGCCAGCAGCGGCCGTAGCTGGTCGACGACCTTCGCGTAGGTCAGCTCGGGGGTGATCGTGTGTACCCGAAGGCCCATGAGCTGCGGGTCCGAGAGGATCGCGCTCACGGTGGGGATCAGGAAGTCCTTGCCGTGTTGCGGAGCGCCGGGGCCGTAGCCCCCGCCGCGGGCCGAGATGACGACCGCCGGCCGGCCCGTGGTGGGAGCGGCGTGCGGGCCGAGTCCGATCGTCTGGTCCACGATCATGATGTGGTCCAGCCAGGCCTTGAAGACCGACGGCATCGTGTAGTTGTACATCGGCACCGCGAAGAGGTACGCACTCGCGCCGAGGAACTCCGCGACCAGTTCGTCCTGGACCGCCGCGGCCGCCTCCTCGGCTTCGGACCGTTGCCCGGGCTCGGTGACGCGCGAGCTCACGCCCGCCGCGTCCAGATGAGCGACCGGGTTGACGGCCAGGTCACGCAGAACCACCGCCCCCGGCCAGGCGTCCTGGAAGGTGTTCGCCACCTGGTTGGAGAAGGAGCGCTCCCCCGACACGGACGAGTCGACTCTGAGCAGATAGGTCATGAGATCTCCCGTGCGGTCGTCGCGGGCTCGTGAGCGGGGACGGCGCAGCCGTCCGGCTCGCAGGTCGCGCCCGAGCCGTCGAGGATGATCGGGACGTCGCGGTGCGCCGACGACCAGGCCTTCCGCACGGCGTCCGTCAACACGGCGGTGTCGACGGCTCCGGCGATCAGGTGGCGCCCGTCCAGGCGGAACAGCGGCACTCCGTGGGCGCCAAGCGCCAGGGCCGCCTGCTGGTCGGCCGCGACGCGACCGCGATAGCGCCGCGTTCGCAGCGCATCCTGCGCCTCGGCGACGTCGAGGCCGAGGTCGGCCGCGAACTCCAGCACCGCGGGGATCGTCCAGAGCTTCCGGGCGCGTCCGAAATGCTGCAGGAACGCGGCGTTCCAGGCATCCTCGCCCCGGCCCAGCTCCGTGGCATGGGCGAGTAGCTCATGGAGGTGGTCCGTCGGCCCGAGCGTGCGGTCCAGCGCCAGATAGGGCGTCAGCCCGTCCGCCGCGGCCAGCCGTTCGATGTGCCGGATGGTCGCGATGCCGGCGTCCTTCGGGACGCCGTACCTCTCGAACAGGTCACGCTGTTCGACGCCGGCCCGGTCGAGCTCGGGATGAAGCTGGAACGAGCGGTGGACGACCTCGACCTGGTCCCCGAAGTCGACGGCTGCGAGCACCTTCGTGAGGCGATGCCGCACCAGGCCGCACCAGGGGCACACGACGTCGGACCAGAATTCGATCTTCACCTGTCTGACCTCGATTCTTACTTAATGTTTGTAGCCGCATCATGGCTCCGTTTCGGTAGGCTTACAAAATGCACATTCATGTGTGTGACCCGGGGAGGGGCTGGTGGCTGCCATCTCAGCGAGCAGGCGGCGGGGAGTGCGTTCCCGGGTCCGCGACGTACCCGGCCCGTGCGCGCACTGGAACGACGACGACGCCGACTTCATCCGGGAGGTGCTGGACCTGGTCGGCGACAAGTGGAGCGTGCTGATCATCGGGACCCTGGAACGCGGGGCGACCCGCTACTCCGAGCTGGCCGACGCGATCCCGGGGATCTCGCAGCGCATGCTCACGCTCACGCTGAAGAGCCTGCAGCGCAACGGACTCGTCACCCGCACCGCGTATGCCGAGGTGCCACCGCGAGTCGAGTACGCCCTGACCGGGCTCGGGGAGTCACTCCTTGGTTCCGTCCTCGCCCTGGCCGCGTGGTCCGCCGAGCACCACACCGAGATCCGCCGTCACCAGAGCACGTTCGACAGCGCCGACCAGTAGGACCTCGCCAGGCTGTTGAGCGCCGCTCCGCCGCTCTGCCGCGCTCAGCCCGCGTCGGCGTCCCGGACGGTGAGGGCGAGCTGGTCTCCCGCCTGCTCGACGCCCGAGCGAGAGGCGAGGAGCTCGTCTCGACCCCCCGCGCCGCCGAGGTCACACCGACGGAGGCGGCGGTGCTGCTTGGGATGTCACGCCCCCAGGTCCGCAAGCTGATGGACCGCGGCCTGCTGGAGTTCCGCAAGGTCGGCACCCACCACCGTGTGCGCGTCTCGTCGATCCGAACATTCCTTGAGAACGAGCGCCCGCGAAGGCGCGAGGCACTCGCCGAGCTGGCCTCCATACAGAACGAACTCGGCCTGACCGAATGACCGAGATCGGCGACGCCGGCCTGATCCGCGTCGTTCTCGCGGACGCGAACGTGCTCTACTCCCGCGTCCTGCACGACTGTCTTCTCTACGCTGCCGACCAGGAGATCATCGCCGTTGTCTGGAGCCCTGTAATCCTCGCTGAGGCCGTCGAACATCTCAGCCTGAACGTAGCCCGCTTCGACCATGCCGCCGCCCAGCGCCTGGTCACAGCGATAAACCGTGCGTTCCCGTTCGCCAAGGTCGAGCCCACCGAGGAGCATTTCCGCGCACTCGCCGACGTGTGGCTCCCAGACGAAGACGACCGGCATGTCCGGGCCGCTGCCGTCGCCGCAGCGGCGACTGTGCTCTGCACCTGGAACGTCAAGGACTTCCCGGCCGACGCCACAGCAGCCGCCGGAATCGAGGTACTCACCCCCGACGAACTGTTCTGCCGTCTCGTGGCGGAATATGAGCCACAGATGATCGCCACACATCGAACGGCCGTCGGCATCCCTGACCGGCGCAACCGACCGGTCAACGATCGCTGCCCTGCGCCGAGCCGGGGCTTCGACAACCACCGACCTGATGGAGCGCCTCACCGAAGACTGCTGAACCTCTCTGCGGCTTCGACTAGTGAGCACTTCCAGGATACGAGAACCCACATGTCGCTCCGGGCAGAGCCGCTCGCCGCGCTGCAGAGTGGACCTGACGCACCACGATAAGAACCGTCAGATCTTGGCACGGGGACCCGAGATCACCTTATGCTCGGTCTCCACAAGGCTCTCGACCAGGGGCGATGCCCAGCGAGTCTCCGGCCGACGACATCACCCGCCGAGCGAACACATGTTCCTCAGGTCTGGTGGGTCCGGACGCCGCGGCCCGTCCGTCGACCGCGATCGTGGGCATGGGCATGGGCATGGGCATGGGCAAGCTGAAATCCGGATGGGGCCGGTCGTCGCTCATCCGCCGGTGATCTCCTGACGGCAGGCGGAGAAGAACTGGCGTAGCCGGTCGGCCGCCGGGCCTCGCAGCCCCAGGTCGTCGTCGATGAACCGGCCGATGGTCCCGATCATGTCGACGAACACCTGCGGATCGAAGCCGTCATCCTGTGTTCGAGCGAGGCCGACGAGCTCTTCCCTGGCGAGGACCTTCGCCAGGTCGTGCACGTCGGTGAAATCGCGTGCCTCGGCTCGGTCGAACAGAGCGAGAGCCTCGCGGACCGCCAGGTCATGGGCGCCGAGCGTCGGGCCCTGCCATCCACGGCGACCCGCCGCTGTGTCCCCATGTCCGGGCTGGTCGCCACAGCCGCCCAAGTTCCCGGCGCCGCGTCCAGCGCGTCGGCGTCCAGGGCTGCGAACACTCGGCGGAACTGTCGACTCGTCGGGCACCCGGGCGATACCGAGCAGGTAAGCGACCGCCAAGCCGGCATTGGTGGCCCACGCGCCGATCGCGGTGAACGACCGTGCGCCGGCGAGTAACGCGCACGTCGCCAGGGTCAGCATTACCGCCAGGCTGTGCCGCCGGCCTCGGGGTTTCCGCAGGTGAGGGACCCGGCCGAACACCGCCATCAGACCCGACACCGACGACGGCCGGTGATGACCGTCGGCGGTGACAGCGGATCGAGAACAGGGACAGGAGGTGATACTGGCACAGCGGGCACGGCACGGATGGCCGCGAGCGACGAGAACGGCCAGCGACTTCCCCGGATTCGACCTCGCACACCACACATCGTGTGCTAAAAATAACTGGGTTGCCATCCCTGCCGGTCGCGTCTGCCTGCAGGTTTCCTTTCTCGTCGGCGTTCACCGCACGCGCCACAATGATCAAGAAAGTGACATTGTTTCTCCCTTGAGCCGGAGGTCAGTCGTGGCCGCTGGACGTTCTCGCCCCTCGGGCCGGCAGAACAGACCAGCGCGCGGGAGATCCGCGCCTCGATCGAAAAGGCCACGCGGCCGCTCGCAGCCTCGCAGCACCCGGAGGCTCAGTCGGCGCGAGCGGAAGAACCTCCACGTGGCGGCCTATCTCGCGATTGCCGCCGGCGGGCTGGCACTGGGGATCGGAGTGGCCTGGCCCTGGGTATTCGCCGCGATGTTCGTTATCTCGTTCCTGCTTGCGTTTCGGTGGCCGACGCTCTGCCGCGCCTATCGTACAGATGGCGGCATCTGCGAGATGTGGGTGAACGGCTGGCTCACCGGGTGCAACAGCCACGCCCCGGTCAAACGTCGGGATCTACGCGCGGTGATGTGGCCACCGAACGAGGTTTCTCCCTTTCATCGTGCCGCGCTGGCGATGCGCGTCCCGCCGCGGGAGAGCGAGGTGCAGGCCGTTCTCGACGGTGCGCCCCGCCGAATCACGATGCGAAACCTCACCGTCTCCTCACTCCTCGTCCTCAGCGGGCTGATCGTCCTCGTAGGCGCAGCTATCGGGTCGCAGTGACCATCCGGAGCCGACAGTGGATATGAGCGGCGTCCTCGCGGCGATGGGCAGACCGGGCGTGGTGGCAACACTGTTGGAGCCAAGCGAGCAGGCAGCTATTGCGAAGACGGCAGCGAAGCTGGCCACCACCAAACCGCTGTATCTCTACCGCCAGGATCCCAGCCTGGTACGGGTCCGGCCCTGGGTGCGGACGAGCCCGATGAACGTGCTGCGCGAGCTCGGCGTCGCGACCACCTTCTACCCCGACGGGCCCTTCTCCGACACGGCGCGGCACTGGGCGCAGGTCCGCTACTGCGGCGCCCTCACTACCCGTACCCGTGGGGTGAGCACGCTCCCACAGCTGGCGATCGGTGACACCAGCCGCGTGGTGTACCACCACAAGACCGCGCAGTCCGAGCACCTGGGCATCGGGTTCGCGATGGTCGTCGCCCGGGCGGTGCTGAACAGCCGCCACCCCGGATTCCGGTTCCAGACGATGGACGCGGAGGTAGCGCTGGCCGACGGGTCCGCCCTGGGTCACTCCGTGCGCTCCGCCGGTTCCAGTCCCGGCAGACCCGACTACATCCTGCTCGGCACCCAACTGCGAGAAGGTCGCTTTCACACCAAGATCTACCTGCTCGAATGCAAAGGCACGCATGGAGAAATGTCGAGGATCAGGGAGCAGCTCGCAAAGGCGAGCGTGCAGCTGTCAACCCTTCGGATCGACGGTCGCACGCCCCCCGGACTCATGGTCGCCACGAAGCTGGACACGGCCGGAATATCCTGTCATGTCTTCGACCCTCCGGGCGACGAGAACCTCCTCTCCGGATCGGCAGGTGAATTTGACGACATCGTGACGGATGATCCGGAACCGTTCCCGTTCCCCCGGCGCCACCCCACCTATCTGGATGCCGAAATCCACCGGTCCGGCGAGCAGCTCAGCGATGAAGAGATCGCACGCAGACGAGCCGAAGCCGGTTGGCGTTCCGAGGAGCTGCTCCGGCCGATCCGGGGTGCAGCCGACATCCTGGAGGTCCCGGCAGAGCGCCGACGGTGGTTGCTGCAGATGCTCGCACGGAGTTCCGCCTTCACGTCCCTGCTGTACGCCGGTGACAGAGCTGGCGCGGATACCTACTTTCCGGCCTGGCTGCGGCCTGAACCGCCGACATCGGGTCAGCTGCCGCTCGACGATGATGTCTCGCCCCCGACGGATTTCACCAGCACCCGGTCCTCCTTCCGACTCGGGCCCGATCTTGATTTCTTCGGCATCAGCCACCGCATGCCCCTTCCCGACGGCAGGGTTCTCGTCGTCCGGCGCGGAGTGGAGCAGCAGCTGTACGGCCTGCTCAGCGAGCACCGGCTGGCCCGTTCCTTTCGGCATACGCGGGATGTCGTGCGCCGCTGGCACACACGCAGCAGACGGCAGAACCTGCCGGCCGATGTCGGCGCCGACGGCACGGGCATCCTCATGGAGGTTCTCGACCGATGAAGATCCTCCCGGAGCCGGACCGAAGGGGCCCTCGTCGACCTCCTCGCCCGGGCGAACTGGGCGAGGAGGATGCTGTTCCTCGCCGACCGCCAAGCCCTCGTGAAGCAGGCGACGAACGCCTTCGAGGAGCACCTCCCCGGCCTGACCGCGGTCAACCTAATGGAGGAGAAGAACGTCGAGGGCCGGGTGTTCGCGAGCACCTACCCGACGACGTCAGTTATCGATCTCTGCAGCGGCCTGGCCGCCACAAACAGGCAGGTCAGGATACGCGTGCTGTCATTCGGCTACTCGGGCCATGAGGTTGGGCTGTTCGTGTTCGTCGAACAGGCCGGGGAACCGGGATTCGCCCGAGGCGTAGGCGAGGCAGCGTTCGGTCAGGTCGGCTGTCATACCGGTGTGTTCGGCGAGGAAGCGGATCCACTCGGGCAGTACCGCGATCAACTGGGTGGCGAAGTCGTCCCGGTAGAAGCCGCGCAGGTGCGATACCGCCGCGGCGACCTTGTGCGGCGAGCAGTACGGGTACAGGCCGGGGTGCTCGCGCGGGGACCAGGACTCGGCCATCTCCGCGGCGAGGTCGCCAGCACCAGCGGGTTCCTGGTCGGATTCGTCGCCGGTCGGCCTGTCGTGGTGGCCGATCTGCCGCAGCCGGTGGGCGAACCGTTCGGCCGCGGTGTCCGCGCCCAGCCGCGGAAGCGTGCGCCCGCGGGCCCGGCCGGCCGCTTGCCGGACGGTACGGCCGAGCCGGCGGCTGCGCAGGAACTCGGCGTACTGAGCCTGGTCTTCTCCGCCAGGCCGGATGCCCTCCACCTCGCCGGTCAGAAGCGCGTCGAGCGTCTCTGCGTCGTCCGCCGGGGTAAGGGTGGCCTCGGCGGCGGAGGGGCCGACGGCCTGCTGCCATTCGGCCAGCGCAGTCTCGGCGGAAGAGTGGAAGCCGCTGTGCACGGTGACGACCTCATATCCGCAGGCGTCCACGTCCCACAGGTACCACCGCTGCGAGCCGTCCGCTGAGGTGAAGGGCGCGACCACGGCCCAGCGGGTGCCGTAGCTGTTCCGCGCCCACTGGGCCGGGCCGGTCACGGCACGCCCGCGGGTGGCCCACTGTGCCGCGGCGTCGTCCAGGTGATCGGCGACCAGATCCCGCGCGGACACACTCAGCGGCTCCGGCAGCACACCGGCGACGACGGCCAGCAACCTTCGCGCCGCCGCGACGTCACTGCCGGAATCCTCGGGCGCGTGCAGCCGCCCGTCGAGCACGGACAGCACGGCGCGGACGAGGTCGTCCGGGTTGACGCTATCCTCCAGCGCACCGCCCTCGTACTGGGTCATCGCCGCGCCGAAGCGGACGCAGAAGTCATCTTCGAGTTCGTCGTCGGACCAGCCGGGAGCGGCCGTGATCAACCTGTCGACCATGGGTCCGGCGGAGTCCGTGGCGAGCGCGGTGCGGCGCTCATCGAGCCGGCGACGGTACTCGAACAGTTCCCGCAACGGGTTGGCCTGTGTTGCCCTGTTGGGGATCGGTACCCCAGGCCGGCCCGAGGAACGGCGACCGGACGGCGACTTCTTCTTCCGCTTACGAGACACGGGCACGGCACCGAATCGTACCCGGGCAGACAGCGGAGACCCGCCGGAGTACTACTTGAAGGCACAGGAGCCGTCCGTCGGTGACTTCACGGAGTACCCGGCGAGGCGAGAGGGGCCCGCCGAACGTCGCGACCTGCGCGAAACGCCCAGTAGAGCCTTACTGATGTTGTACTCGTGAGGTGACCGGCTATGGGGGTTCGAGTTGTAGGCCGGTTCCGGTCAGGAAGCCCCGTAGCAGGTCGGGGCGGTACTGAAGGCGTTTGAG
>NZ_JALKFY010000003.1:0-120095 GCF_023242985.1 Frankia sp. Mgl5
CGGTCGCGTACCTGCCGGCAGCCCCCGGGTCCCCCGGGGGGGGCCGGGGCCGCGGGGCGCGGGCCCCCGCCGGGCGCCGCGGGGTGGCGTCGCGTGCGGCGGCGTCGTGGGGCGCCGTCGCGTGTGGCGGAGTGGTGCGGGGCCCGGTGCCGGCGGTCAGCCCCCGTAGACCGTCCGCCCGGGCAGTTCCTCCTTGGCGAGCCGGCGGTTGAGGTGCAGGCCCTCCATCGCCAGCTCCAGGGCGGCGGCTGCCAGCCCCGGCGACTCGGCGCCGTCGATGTCGAGGCGGTTGAGGATCGCCGCCAGGCCTGGGACGGGACCGACCCGGCGCAGCAGCTCGGCGGCCGGGACGAGATCGCCCGTCTCGACCGCGCCGTCGCGCTCGAAGCGCTGCTGCAGGCCGGAGAGGTCGGTGCCGGCCAGCTTCGCCCGGAAGGTCTCCGCGATCGCGCGGCGCAGCAGCAGGGCCAGGACCTCGTCCTCGCGGCCCTCCTCGAGCTGGTCGAACTCGACCTTGCCCCGTACCGCCGGGACGATCGCGGCCAGGTCGACGACCCGCGCGGTGGCGGTGTCCTCGCCGGTCAGCGCCGCCCGGCGGACGGCCGAGGCGGCCACCGTCTCCGCCGCCGCCACCGCGAGCCGGGCCGACACACCCGAGCGTTGGTCCACCTGCGGCGCGTCACGCACTGCCCGGGTGAACCGGGCGACCACCTCGATGAGGTGGTCGGGCAGCTCGGGCCGGCCCAGCGGCGAGTCGGCCCAGGAGACCACGGCCTCCTGCCGGATGAGCCGCAGCTCGTCGTCCAGGCGCAGCGGGTAGTGCGTGCGGACCTCGGCGCCGAAGCGGTCCTTCAGCGGCGTGATGATCCGGCCACGGTTGGTGTAGTCCTCCGGGTTCGCCGAGGCGACCAGCAGGATGTCCAGCGGCAGCCGCAGCATGTAGCCGCGGACCTGGATGTCTCGCTCCTCAAGCACGTTGAGCAGCGAGACCTGGATGCGCTCGGCCAGGTCGGGCAGCTCGTTGATGCTGAAGATTCCGCGGTTGGTCCGCGGGACCAGCCCGTAGTGGACGGTCTCCGGGTCGCCGAGGGTGCGGCCCTCTGCGACCTTCACCGGGTCCACGTCGCCGATCAGGTCGCCGACGCTGGTGTCGGGGGTCGCGAGCTTCTCGCCGAAGCGCTCCGAGCGGTGCCGCCAGGCGATGGGCAGCCGCTCGCCCACCTCGGCGAGCAGCAGGCGGCACCGGCCGCACACCGGCGCGTAGGGGTGGTCGTTGATCTCGCAGCCGGCGACGGCCGGCGACCACTCGTCGAGCAGGCCGACGAGCGTGCGGATCAGACGGGTCTTGCCCTGCCCGCGCTCGCCGAGGAAGACGATGTCGTGCCCGGCCAGCAGCGCCCGTTCGACCTGCGGCAGGACGGTGTCGTCGAAACCGACGATGCCCGGGAAACGGGTCTCGTCGGCCCGCATCCTGGCGAGGAGGTTGCCGCGCAGCTCGGCGCGCACCGAGCGCTGCCGGTGCCCTGATCTGCGCAGGTCAGCCAGGGTGATGTCGGTCGGCGGAGTTCCGGACCCGGGGGCGTCGGTCGTCTTCCGGGCCGTCGAGCCGACGGTGATCGGGTTCGTCGGAGGCGTGGACGGACTGTGCGGAGCCGGCGGATCTGCCACCAGCCGACGGTACGTCCACGCCGGCCCGCGCGCAGCGGAGTGGGAGGCCGTCCGCTTATGGCGTACTCCGCCCCGCTCGCCCGCGACGTCCTCAGAACACGTAAGGCGACGTCCTCAGGACGCGTACGGCGCGACCGAGACGATCTCCACGGTGGCCGGCCGGCCGTTGGGAAGCGTGTACTTCACCGTGTCTCCGGCCTTGTGCCCGGTGACCGCGCCGCCCAGCGGGGAGGCGGGGGAGAACACCTCGATGCTCGCGCTGTGGTCCTCGCGTGAGCCGATCAGGAACCGCTCGGTCTCCTTCTCCCCGGGGAAGCGGATCTCGACGATCGTGCCGGGTCCGGCCTCGCCGGACGCGGCGGACGACGCCTGGCCGACGCGCGCGTCGCGGAGCAGGTCCATCAGCTGGCGGATGCGGGCCTCCTGCTTGCCCTGCTCCTCCTTGGCCGCGTGGTAGCCACCGTTCTCCTTCAGGTCGCCTTCCTCCCGCGCGGCCTCGATCTTCGCGGCGATCTCCGTCCGCCAGGTGCCCGTGAGGTAGTCGAGCTCGGAGCGAAGTCGGTCGTAGGCCTCCTGAGTGAGCCAGGTCTGCTGCGTCACGCGTCACGCTCCTCGAGGGATACCAAAGTTCTTACTTTACTGGAGGGAATCATGGTTGCCGGTTTGTCCGACCCCGTTCCGACGACCCCGTTCCGACCTCGTGAGGTCAGCGCACGGCCGACGCCACGGCGGTCGGCACGAGGCCGAGCGGGTGTTCCGGCCGTCCTCGACATCGGTTCGCCCGGCGCGCGCGGCCGTCCGTGCGACGGGCCGGCGCGGCCGTTGACCGGTGGCTCGCTCGAGGCCGGGCCGACGACGATGTCGGAGTGCCGGCCGGCGACCTCGCTGTCTTCGGAGCGTGCGCGGACGGTGTATTCTGCCACGGCTCTCGGTGACTTTTCCAGATCGAAAGTGAACTGGGTCTCGCCGGGTGACCGGGTGGCTTCCGTACCCACCCTGTCGGGGGCGACCGCATGGAACCCGGCGGCCTGCCCGAACGCCGGCCGTGTGCCTGGCCGAACGCCTGCCCTGGCGGCGCTACCGGCCAGTAGCCCGGGTGCTCGGCGGCCGGTGCGAGGCGCTCGCCGGCCCGGGTCAGGCGCTCGCCGTGCGCCCGGCTGTCACCGTGTCGGCCTGGGCCGGGCCCGTCCGGCCGTCAGCCACAATGGTCGCATGTTCCCGGACGAACAGGAGCGTGGTCTGCGGCTCATGGCCGTCCACGCGCATCCCGACGACGAGTCCAGCAAGGGCGCGGCGACGATGGCCCGCTACGCATACGAGGGCCTCGAGGTCCTGGTGGTCACGTGTACCGGCGGCGAGGCGGGCAGCGTCCTCAACCCGGCAATGGACTCTCCCGAGGTGCTGGCCCGGATGACCGAGGTCCGCCGGGAGGAGATGGAGCGGGCGCGGCAGATCCTGGGCGTGCGCCAGGAGTGGCTGGGGTTCCTCGACTCGGGGCTGCCCGAAGGTGACCCGCCGCCGCCGCTGCCGGAAGGGAGCTTCGCCACGCTGGAGCTGGCCGCCGCGTCCCGGCCGCTGGTCCGGCTGATCCGCGAGTTCCGCCCGCAGGTCGTCACGACCTACGACGAGAACGGCGGCTACCCGCACCCCGACCACATCATGACGCACCGGATCAGCGTGGAGGCGTTCGAGGCGGCGGGTGACCCGGCGCGCTACCCCGAGGTCGGCGCCGACGTCGGCCTGGGGCCGTGGCAGCCGCTGAAGCTCTACTACCACCTCACGTTCCACAAGGACCGGATCCTCGCCCTGCACGAGGGAATGCTGGCCGCCGGGCTGGAGTCGCCCTATGCCAAGCGGCTCGACGAGTGGATCGACCGCGCCGAGGACACCGGCCGGCTCACCACCCGGGTGCCCTGCGCCGACTGGTTCGAGGTGCGCGACCGCGCCCTGCTCGCGCACGCCACCCAGGTCGACCCGAGCGGGCCGTGGTTCCAGGTGCCGCTGGCACTGCAGCGCCAGGCGTGGCCCACCGAGGACTACCAGCTCGCCCGGTCGCTGATCGAGGTCGGGGTCCTCCCCGAGGACGATCTGTTCAACGGGATCCGCTGACTGTCGGTGGCGCGGCGTAGGGTCGCGGAACGGGCAGACGCACCGGACATCGACATCGGACAGCGGACACAGGACAGCGAACAGGAGGTGCCGGTCGGTGGGTGACACATCCGGCGGAACGCGGCTCGCCGCGGAGATCGGCACGGGTACCGGTGGCGCTCTCGTGGTCTTCGCGCTGATCCTCGCCTCGGTCGCGTTGTTCACGTTCCTCTCGGGCAGCCTGCGCCGGATGCGGGCGAACGTCGCCAGCGGCGAGTTCGGCTCGGAGGCGCGCGAGCGGGGCCGGGCCGCGGCCGAAGATTCGGCGCCGGCCTCCGAACCGGCGGCAGGCAGCGCGGCGGTGAGCAGTGCGGCGGCAGGCGGCGCCGCGGCCGGTGGCACGGCGACCGGCGCGGAGAAGGACCCGGACCCGGCCTGACCTGCGGCCCGGCCGCTCGGCCGCTCGGTCGCCGGGTGCTGCTCTTGGTACCAGTGCCGCTGCCCGGGTGTTCAGTCGTCCGGGCGGTCGCGGCGGGCACGTTTGATCGTGGAGCGGCGCTTCTTGCCGGCCAGCCGGCGCTCGACCGAGCCGCGGGTGGGGCGGGTCGCCTGGCGCGGCCGGGGCGGCGGCGCGGTGGCCTCCCGGAGGGTGCTGGCCAGCCGGGCGAGCGCGGCCTCCCGGTTGCGGAGCTGGGAGCGGTGCTCGGAGGCGGCGAGCGTGAGCACGCCGTCCACCAGCCGTCCGTCAAGGCGGGACAACGCCCGCTCCCGCATCTGCTCCGGGACGGAGCCCGACCGGGCCAGGTCGAACGACAGTTCGACCCGGGAGTCGGAGGTGTTCACCGACTGGCCGCCGGGCCCGGCGGATCGCGAGTAGCGCCACGCCAGCTCGCCGGCCGGGATTCCGAAGCCCGGCCGGATCACCAGGACGCTCGGCAGCACCCGTCCATCGTGCCAGCCGGCGGTGGTTTCGTCCCGGGAGTTTCGGCCCCACCGCCACAGATCGGCTGGCGGTGGGGCCGGACCCGGCTCAGCCCAGGGCGATGTTCACGATCCGGCCGGGGACCACGATGAGGCGCTTGATGGTGCGCCCGGAGGTGTGCCGGGTGTAGTCCACATGTGCCTCCAGGACCGTGCGCACGGCCGCCTCGTCCGCGTCGGCCGGGACGTCGATCGTGAAGCGCACCTTGCCGTTGACCTGCACCGGCAGCCGCACCGTCGCGGCCGCCGCCAGCGACTCGTCCCCCTCGGGGAAGGGCACGGCGCAGACCGAGCCGGTGTGCCCCAGCCGCGTCCACAGCTCCTCGGCGATGTGCGGCGCCAGCGGCGCGGCCATCAGCACCAACGCCTCGGCCAGCTCCCGCGGCGGGCCGTCGAGCCCGGCGCCGAAGCGCTTGCTGGCCAGGTTCGTCAGCTCGATGAGCCGGGCGACCGCGGTGTTGAAGCGCAGCTCGGCGTAGTCGGCGCGGACGGCCAGGATCGTCCGGTGCAGGGCCTGCGCGGTCTCGTCGTCGAGCGCGGCGGCACGGACCCGTGGCTCCCCGGTGCCCTCGTCGATGATGTTGCGCCACAGCCGCTGCAGGAACCGGTAGGAGCCGACGATGTCGTCGGTGCGCCACGGACGGTGGGCGTCCAGCGGGCCCATCGCCATCTCGTACACGCGCAGCGTGTCGGCCCCGTAGCTGTCGTACATCTCGTCGGGGCTGACGCTGTTCTTGAGGCTCTTGCCCATTTTCCCGGAGCGCCGGTTGACCGGGGCGCCCTCGTGGCTGAACGACCCGTCGGCACCCTGGACGACCTCGGTCGCCGGGACGTACATGCCGCGCTCGTCGGTGAACGCGTCCGCCTGGATGTAGCCCTGGTTGTAGAGCCGCTTGAACGGCTCCCTGGTCGAGACCAGGCCCAGGTCGTAGAGCACCTTGTGCCAGAACCGGGCGTAGAGCAGGTGCAGCACGGCGTGCTCGACGCCGCCGACGTAGAGGTCGACGCCGCCGTCACCGGCCGGGCCGCGCTCGGAGTGCATCCAGTAGCGCTCGACGGCCGGGTCGACGAAGCGCTCGGAGTTCGTCGGGTCCAGATAGCGCAGGTAGTACCAGCAGGAGCCGGCCCACTGCGGCATCGTGTTCAGCTCGCGGCGGTAGCCGCGCGGGCCGTCGCCCAGGTCGAGGGTGACCGTGGTCCACTCGGTGGCCCGGGCCAGCGGGGGGACGGGCTCGCTCTCGTCGTCGTCGGCCATCGCCTTCGGCCGGAAGTCGGTCATCTCCGGGAGCTCGACCGGCAGTTGGTCCTCGGGCACGGCGCGGGGCATGCCGTCGTCGTCGAAGACGATCGGGAACGGCTCACCCCAGTAGCGCTGGCGGGAGAACAGCCAGTCCCGCAGCCGGTAGGAGCGGGTCGCCCGGCCGCGGCCGGCGTCCTCCAGCCAGCTGATCGTCGTCTTGATCGCGTCGGCCTTGGACAGGCCGGCCAGCACGGGCCGGTCCGTGGCGCCGGCCAGATACGAGCCGTCGCCGCTGAACGCCTCCGGCCAGGACGACGCCGGAGCCCCGGCGGCCAGGTCGCGCTCGGCCAGCCACGCCTCGTCGGGCTCCAGGACCGCGGGGATGGGCAGGCCGAACTCCCGGGCGAAGGAGAAGTCACGCTCGTCGTGCGCGGGCACCGCCATGATCGCGCCGGTGCCGTAGCCGAGCAGGACGTAGTCCGCCAGGAAGACCGGGATCACGCCGCCGCCGACCGGGTTGCGGACGTACGTCCCGGTGAACACGCCGGTGCGGTCGATCTCCGTGCCGCCGCGCTGGCGGTCGCTGCGCCGGGCGGCGAACGCCCGGTAGGCGTCGACGGCCGCCTGGGGCGTCCACTCCCCGTCGGTGACACCGGCGGGGCGTTCCTGCGCGAAGCGCCAGCCCGCCGGGGTGTCGGCCGGCCACGAGGTGGCGGTCAGGGCGTCGACCAGCGGGTGCTCCGGCGCCAGGACGAGGAAGGTCGCCCCCGGCAGGGTGTCGGGCCGGGTGGTGTACACCTCGACGTCGATCGGCGCCGGCCCGACCGGGGCATCCGCCCCGCCTGCGCCAGCGGTGTCGCCCGCGCCGGTGACCGTGGAGAAGCGGACGGTCGCGCCGTCGCTCGGGCCGATCCAGTTCCGCTGCATGTGCTTGATGGAATCCGGCCAGTCGACCAGGTCCAGGTCGGACATCAGCCGGTCCGCGTAGGCGGTGATCCGCATCATCCACTGGCGCAGCGGACGGCGGTAGACCGGATAGTTCCCGATGTCGCTGCGACCCTCGGGTGTGACCTCCTCGTTGGCCAGCACCGTGCCCAGCCCCGGGCACCAGTTGACCAGCTCCTCGGAGATGTAGGTCAGCCGGTGCGCGTCGACGACCCGGCGGCGCTCCGTCGCGGTCAGCTCCGACCAGGCGGCCTGCCGCGGGTTCGCCTCGGCCGTGCCGGGCCCGGTCGCGGCGCGGTGCCCGGCGTCGAGCTCCTCGACCAGCTCGCTGATCGGACGGGCCCGCCCTGCGGCCTCGTCGTACCAGCTGTCGAAGATCTTCAGGAAGATCCACTGCGTCCACCGGTAGTACGCGGTGTCGGTGGTGGCGATCTCGCGGCGGGTGTCGTGGCCCAGCCCCAGCCGGGAGAGCTGGCGGCGCATGTTCGCGATGTTCGCCTCAGTCGTCACCCGCGGGTGCTGGCCGGTGTTGATGGCGTACTGCTCGGCCGGCAGCCCGAAGGCGTCGTAGCCGAAGGTGTGCAGGACATGGCGCCCGGTCATTCGCAGGAAGCGGGCGAAGACGTCCGAGCCGATGTAGCCCAGCGGATGGCCCACATGCAGGCCGGTTCCGCTCGGGTACGGGAACATGTCGAGGACGTAGAACGGGTCACGGCCGCGGACCGCCTCGAAGCCCTCGGACAGCGGGCCCGTCGGGTTCGGCGACTCGAAGGTGCCCTCCCGCAGCCACCGCTGCTGCCAGTGCCGCTCGATCTCGGCGGCCAGCCGGGAGTCGTACCGGTGGGGCAGGTCGCCGTCACCGGCCGCGGTTCCCGCGGGCACCGCGGCGGGGCCGCGCTCGGTCGTCTCGCTCATGGCAGGTCGCATCCCAGGGCTTCGATCACTGTTGACCCGCCCGCGCTCGCGCGCCCTGCCGACGACGGCCGTCCGCGGGCCCAGCGAGGTCGTGGCGGTCGAGGCGGTCGTGAACCGGAGCGAGTGAACAGCGGGGATCACCTTCGGCCTCCAGCGTATCGGTTCGGCCATGGCCCCCCTCCTCCCGCGCACGGCTGTCGCGAGACCGTGGGCCGGAGGGGCCCTGATTGCCCTGCCGCGGCCGATGTCCCGGCCGTGGCGATGGCATGGTGGTGCGGTGCCCAACAAGCTCGCGGAGCAGACGTCCCCCTACCTGCTGCAGCACGCCGACAATCCGGTCGACTGGTGGCCCTGGGGGCCCGAGGCGTTCGCCGAGGCCACCACCCGCGGGGTGCCGGTGTTGCTCTCCGTGGGCTACGCGGCCTGCCACTGGTGCCACGTCATGGCGCACGAGTCCTTCGAGGACCCCGAGATCGCCGCGTACATGAACCAGCACTTCGTCAACATCAAGGTCGACCGGGAGGAACGCCCCGACGTCGACTCGGTGTACATGGACGTCACGGTCGCGCTCACCGGGCACGGCGGCTGGCCGATGACGGTGTTCCTCACCCCGGCCGCCGAGCCGTTCTTCGCCGGCACCTACTTCCCACCCCGGCCGATGCGGGGCAGCGCGTCGTTCCCCCAGGTCATGGCGGCCATCGTGGACGCGTGGACGGCGCGCCGGGCGGAGGTCGAGCAGTCCGGGGCGGACATCGCCCGCCAGCTGGCGGAGGCGGTGGCGCCCGGTGGAACGGCGTCCGGCGGTGGGGCCACAACACAGATCACGGCCGACCTTCTCGACCGGGCGGTCGCCGGGCTGGCCGACCGGTTCGACTCCGTGCACGGCGGGTTCGGCGGGGCGCCGAAGTTCCCACCGTCCATGGTCGCCGAGATGCTGCTGCGGAGCTGGGCCCGCACCGGGGACGACCGGGCCCTGGGCATGGTGCGCGAGACCTGCGAGCGGATGGCGCGTGGCGGCATGTACGACCAGCTCGGCGGGGGCTTCGCCCGCTACAGCGTGGACGAGTCGTGGACCGTCCCGCACTTCGAGAAGATGCTGTACGACAACGCCCAGCTGCTGCGGGTCTACCTGCATCTGTGGCGGGCCACGGGCCTGCCGCTGGCCGAGCGGGTGGTGCGTGAGACCGCGGCCTTCCTGCTCGCCGACCTGCGTACCCCCGAGGGGGGCTTCGCCTCGGCGCTCGACGCCGACGCCGTGCCGGCGGGCAGCCCCGGCGGCCATCCCGAGGAGGGCGCGAGCTACTCGTGGACGCCCGCCCAGCTGGTGGACGTGCTCGGCCCCGACGACGGTGCCCTGGCCGCCCAGGTCCTGGGGGTCACCGCGGAGGGGACCTTCGAGCACGGGACGTCCGTGCTGATGCTGCCGGCCGACCCGGAGGACCCCGCCAGGTTCGCCCGGGTCCGGGCGGCGCTGGCCGCCGCGCGCGCCACCCGCCCACAGCCGGCCCGGGACGACAAGATCGTCGCGGCCTGGAACGGTCTGGTCATCGGGGCGCTCGCCGAGGCGGGCGCGTTGCTGGGCGAGCCGTCCTGGGTGGGGGCCGCCGAGCGCGCCGCCGAGCTGCTGCGGGACGTCCACCTGCACGAGGGCCGGCTGTGGCGGACCAGCCGGGACGGCCGGCGCGGCCCCAACGCCGGTGTGCTGGAGGACTACGGGTGCGTCGCCGAGGGCTTCCTCACGCTGCACCAGGTGACAGGCACCGCGGGCTGGCTCGCGCTCGCCGGCGAGTTGCTCGATGTGGTCCGGGCGCGGTTCGCGGCGCCGGACGGCGGCTACTTCGACACCGCGGACGACGCCGAGGCGCTGCTGCGCCGGCCGCGGGACGCCTCCGACTCGGCGACCCCCTCGGGTCAGGCGGCCGTCGCCGGCGCCCTGCTGACCTACGCGGCGCTCACCGGCTCCGCCGATCACCGGGACAGCGCGCGGGCGACCGTCGAGCAGCTCACCCCGCTGTTGAGCCGGGACGCCCGTTTCGCCGGCTGGGCGGGTGCCGTCGCGGAGGCCCTGCTGGCCGGGCCGGCCGAGGTCGCGGTGGTCGGCCGGCCGGATCTGGAGCGTCTGGCCAGGCTCGGCACCGCTCCCGGCGCGGTCGTCGTCACCGAGGGCCCGCTGACCGCGGGCCGGGACGAGCCAGCCGTCTACATCTGCCGGGACTTCGTCTGCGAGCTTCCGGCGCGGACCCCGGAGGAGGTCCGCGCGCGGCTGGGAGTGCGGCTTCCAGCCTGACCCGATTGGCACGGGCCGTTTGTTCGCTGAGGCCGAACGGGCCTGGTCCGGACGGCCCGCGCACTGTCACGATTGGCTGTGTAAGCATGTAATCGGCGGCGCGGGCCGGGCGCGGCGTGAGCGGCCGGCCCGGGCGGGGCCACCGTGCCGCCCGACCGGGCGTGCCATCCGACCAGGTGAGGGGTCTGTCATGGCCGGTCTTCGCGGGCGTGGGGGCGGACGGGGAGGCGAACGGCCCGAGTCCGTCCCGGCCGATGACGTCGCCGCGTGGTTCGCCCGCCGGGTACCCGACGGCTGGTTCACCGGGCCACCGAAGGTCACCGTCGACCGGGACGAGATCACCGTGGTCGGCGCGCTGCCGCCGTCGGACGCGGACCGGGTCGGCCGAATCCGCGGATTTCGCGAGGAGACCCGGGACGCGCGAATCGGCCTGGCCCGGGAGGCGGAACTGCGCTACGGCCGCAGCGTGTCCTGGGGGGTGTCACTCGGAGGTAGTACGGAGTTGTTCACCACCGTGTCCGTTCCGGTGATGACCCGGCTGCGCCAGCCCGAGCGGCAGGTTCTCGACACCCTGGTCGATTCCGGGGTGGCGCGCAGCCGGAGCGAGGCCCTTGCCTGGTGCGTGCGGCTGGTGGGGGAGAACGCCGACACCTGGCTCGCCCGGTTGCGGGAAGCGATGGAAAAGGTAGAGCAGATCCGGTCGGAAGGACCGGGAATCTAGTCCCGTCCCGACTGTCTGCCGTCGAATCTTGGACGGTGGGTCCGACCGGCCGAGGGTGAATCCGCCGGCGGCCACCGGTCACCCGTCCCGGGTGATTCGGCATTTCGTATCCCGGTCGGCCGGGCCAAGGGGCCGGACTGTCGGCTCGGCCGGGTGACCGGTCCGGTGACCGCCCGTGGTGGATCCGGGCACGACCTTCGGTGGCGGGCGGCGGGGCCGCGGTCACCGTCGCGTCACAAACACGTGCGGGTGTGCCGGGAGTCAGCCGAGCATGGCGATCATCAGTGCTGTGTAGTGACAACCGGCGGCGACGAGGGTGAATGCGTGGAACACCTCGTGGTACCCGAAGGTGCTGGGTGCCGGGTCAGGTCGGCGGGTGGCGTACACCAGCGCGCCGAGGCTGTAGCAGGCGCCGCCCACCAGTAGCAGGACCATCGCGGCCACGCCGGCCTGGTGCATCAGCTCGGGTATGACGAAGACGGCGACCCAGCCCAGGGCGATGTAGAGCGGGACGATCAGGAAGCGCGGCGAGTGCAGCCACAGCATGCGCACCAGCACGCCCAGCGCCGCGCCGCCCCAGACGACGGCCAGCACGATGCGTGCGGTGTGCTCAGGCATCGCGATGAGGGCGAATGGGGTGTAGGTGCCGGCGATGAAAATGAAGATCATAGAGTGGTCGAGGCGCTTCATCAGCGAGCGGGCGCGTGAGGTCGACCACATTTTTCGGTGATAGAGGGCACTGGTTCCGAACAGTGCGGCAATGCTGATCGCGTAAACGGCCACCCCGAGGCGGGCCCTCAGTGTCGTGGCCAGTGCCACCGCAATGACGCCGAGTGCGAGGCTCACGGGGAATGCTCCGGCGTGTAGCCACCCCCGCATGCGCGGTCGCACCAGGTCACGCGGATGGGAGTTCGGGGTCGCGTCGTCGGAGCCGACGGTCTGCCGCGCGGGGGAGGCCACGGGGCAGAACGATATCGGGTCGGCATCGGGGTCACGAAGCGGAGCCGACCAGCGGCGGTCAGTCCGTCCCGGTGCGTGATGGATCCTACGTTTCCGCGTACTGCCTACCGCGCGACTCTGCACCGAAAGAGCGGTACAGTCTAATGATCCTGAACGCGGCCTCGAACTGCCCCGTTTCCCATAGGTTTGTACCTGGGTGTCTGGTGGTGTTCGGGTGCGAACGCGGCACCTGGCTCACGGCACTCGCACACGGGACGAGAACGCGACAGGTTCAACTCGACCGGAGGTGTGAGCTGTGACGACCGCGGCACAGATTCCCGGGCTGGATGCCGCCCCCACCAAGCACGCCAGGCTGCTCGCCTGGGTGCGTGAGATCGCCGAACTCACCCAGCCGGACCGTATTGAATGGTGCGACGGCTCGGAATCCGAGTTCGATCGGCTGACATCACTGCTCATCGACAAGGGCACTCTCGTCCAGCTTGACGGCGAGAAACGCCCGAACAGCTTCTACGCCGCTTCGGACCCCAGCGACGTGGCGCGTGTGGAGGACCGGACCTACATTTGTTCGGAAAAGGCCGAGGATGCCGGCCCGACGAACAACTGGCTTGATCCGGCCGAAATGCGCACGAAGCTGGGTGAGCTCTTCTCCGGATGCATGCGGGGACGGACGATGTATGTCGTCCCGTTCTGCATGGGTCCGCTCGGTTCGCATATCTCGGCGCTCGGCGTCGAAATTACGGACTCGCCCTACGTCGTCATCTCCATGCGCACGATGACCCGTATGGGAACTCCCGCGCTGGACCAGCTCGGTGACGACGGCTTCTTTGTCCCGGCGGTTCACTCGCTGGGCGCGCCCCTGGAGCCGGGCGCGACGGACGTCCCGTGGCCGTGTAATTCGACGAAGTACATCACGCACTTCCCGGAGACCCGCGAGATCTGGTCGTACGGCTCCGGTTACGGCGGCAACGCGCTGCTCGGCAAGAAGTGCTACGCCCTGCGCATCGCCTCGGTCATGGCGCGTGACCAGGGGTGGCTGGCCGAGCACATGCTGATCCTCAAGCTGACCTCGCCGGCCGGCAAGGTCCACTTCATCGCCGCCGCGTTCCCGTCGGCATGCGGCAAGACCAACCTCGCGATGCTGATCCCGACGCTGCCCGGCTGGAAGGCCGAGACGGTCGGCGACGACATCGCCTGGATGCGCTTCGGTGACGACGGCCGGCTCTACGCCGTCAACCCGGAGGCGGGTCTGTTCGGGGTGGCGCCGGGCACCGGCGAGGAGACCAACCCGAACGCGGTCAAGACCCTGTGGGGGAACGCGGTCTTCACCAACGTCGCGCGGACCGACGACGGTGACGTCTGGTGGGAGGGCCTCACTCCGGACAAGCCCGCACACCTCATCGACTGGAAGGGCCGGGACTGGACGCCCGACTCGACCGAACCGGCCGCGCACCCGAACGCCCGGTTCACCGTGCCGGCGAGCCAGTGCCCGACCATGGCGCCCGAGTGGGAGAACCCGGCTGGCGTTCCCATCTCGGCGATCCTGTTCGGTGGCCGCCGCGCGACGGCCGTCCCGCTGGTGACCGAGGCACCGGACTGGCAGCGCGGGGTGTTCTTCGGCTCGATCGTCTCCTCCGAGACCACTGCCGCCGCGGCCGGGGCGATCGGCAAGCTGCGACGGGACCCGTTCGCGATGCTGCCGTTCTGCGGCTACAACATGGCCGACTACTTCGCCCACTGGCTGGAGATCGGCAACAAGGCCGACCCGGACAAGCTGCCGCGGATCTACTACGTGAACTGGTTCCGCAAGAGCCCCGAGGGCCGCTACCTCTGGCCAGGGTTCGGCGAGAACAGCCGCGTGCTGGCCTGGGTCGCGAGCCGGCTCGACGGCGAGGCGAAGGGCACGGAGACCCCGCTGGGCATCCTCCCGGCCCCGGGCGAGCTCCCCACCGAGGGCCTGGACGTCTCCGAGGCCGACCTGGAGACGCTGCTCTCCGTCGACACCGAGGTGTGGCGGCAGGAGGCGGAGTTGATCCCGGAGCACTACAACACCTTCGGCGACCGCCTGCCGGCCCAGCTGTGGGCGGAGCACGAGGCCCTCACCAAGCGCCTCAACGGCTGACGGCCAGCCAGCCGGCTCGCGCGGGCTGAGCTCGGCGCGGGCCGGGCTTCTCGAGGACTGAACGGCCTCGAGGGCCAGGCGTCTGGACGGCTGACGACCGGAGGAGACCGACCGCACCGCGGCCGGTGTCCCTCCCCGGGGCGTCGAACCGGCGTCCGCGATCATTCGGGGGGGCGGGTTCGACGTTGCGGGAGAGCGTTGCGGGGAGAGCGGCCCGCGGCCCGTGCCGGCGCGGGGTAGCCGAGGACGGGGTGCGCGCGGGACGGGCCCCGTGCCGTCGAGGCTGGTCCGCGGTGGGAAGAGTCTCACCGCGCCAGGAGGTCCGAGCGCCGCCGGCGCCGCGACCTGAGAAGAACTGATCGGTTTCGGTCCGTGAGATTATTCGCAGAGGGTGACTAGAACCGAGTCTTCGCCGAGCATGGACCACGAAGGGCACACAAAGACAAGCGAAGCGTGTTGTAAGAAGTTGGTCGCCATCTTGCGGGGTGGCGGCTAACGTGAGAGCCCTAGCGTCTCAAGTCGTGGTCCGACATCGGGTCGGCCACTCGGGAGGCCCCTCGGTGCCGCAACTGCGACAACGTCAGGAGGCCGGTACCCGGCTCCTGCTCAGGGGCCCGGTCCCGGATACCTCCGAGTAAGCGGGTGGGCGTGTGCCACGAACGCATGTCGTCGACACAAGCGTGCTGCTCTCTGATCCTGGCGCGCTGCTGCGGTTCGCGGAGCACAATGTCGTGCTCCCCCTGGTCGTCATAGGGGAGCTGGAAGGTAAGCGAAACCACCCGGAGCTGGGTTGGTTCGCCCGGGAGGCACTGCGCATCCTGGACGACCTCCGGATCCGCCACGGCCGGCTGGACCAGCCACTGCCGTTGGAGACCGGTGGAACGCTCCGAGTGGAACTTAACCACACCGACTCGTCCGTGCTTCCACCGGGGTTCCGCGTGGACGACAACGACTCCAGGATCCTCTCGGTGGCCCTCAACCTCGCGCGTGAAGGCGCCGAGGTGGTGCTGGTCACGAAGGACCTGCCGCTGCGTGTGAAGGCATCCGTGGTCGGGCTCGCCGCGGAGGAATACCAGGCACTGTCGCCGGTCGACAGCGGCTGGAGCGGGATGGCGGAGCTGACCGTCAGCCAGGACGATCTCGACCGGATCTACGCCAAGGAGCTCGTCGAGGTCGCGGAGGCGGCCGACCTGCCCTGCCACACCGGCCTCGTGCTCACCGCGCCCGGAGGGAGCGCCTCGGCACTCGGCCGGGTCACCGCCGACAAGTCCATCCAGCTCGTGCGCGGCGACCGGGACGCCTTCGGGCTGCACGGCCGTTCCGCGGAGCAGCGGGTGGCCCTCGACCTGCTCCTCGACCACGAGGTCGGCATCGTCTCCCTCGGTGGCCGCGCGGGCACGGGCAAGTCCGCCCTCGCCCTGTGCGCCGGCCTCGAGGCGGTCATGGAACGCCGGCTGCACCGGCGGGTCGTCGTCTTCCGCCCGCTCTACGCCGTCGGCGGTCAGGATCTCGGCTACCTGCCCGGCAGCGAGAACGAGAAAATGGCACCGTGGGCGCAGGCCGTCTTCGACACCCTCGGCGCGCTCGTGTCGCCCGAGGTCATCGAGGAGATCGTCGATCGGGGCATGCTCGAGGTGCTCCCGCTCACGCACATCCGCGGCCGATCGCTGCACGACGCCTTCGTCATCGTGGACGAGGCACAGTCGCTTGAGCGGGGCGTGCTGCTGACGGTCCTGTCCCGGCTCGGCCAGGGCTCGCGGGTCGTCCTCACCCACGACGTCGCCCAGCGCGACAACCTGCGGGTCGGCCGTCATGACGGAGTCGCCTCGGTCATCGAGACACTCAAGGGCCACCCCCTGTTCGCCCACGTCACCCTGACCCGCTCCGAGCGGTCCCCGATCGCCGCCCTCGTCACAACCATGCTCGAGGACCTGGTGCTCTGATCGGGCCCAACCGGCCGAACTGGCCCAGTTTGGCCTAACCGCCCCGAACCCCGCCCCAACCTCCCGCATCCACTGGACGTCCACCCTCACGGAGCCCCGGGACGCCCAGGGACCGTCGCCGCCCGGGCACGTCGTGGTGCCCGGGAGTCGTCGGGTGCCCGGGGGCGTCGGTGTTCGGGGGAATCCGGGTGTCCGGGAACGCCTGCCCCGACGGCAGGCCCGGGGTGCACGGCGACATCGCTGAACCGTGGCGGGTGAGTGAGTCTATAGACCCTCTCACCCGCAGACCCTCTCACCCGCCACAGACAGTCGCCACATATCGGCCCGGGCGCCAGGATGCTTGGGGGTGCAGGGCGCCGGGAACGGGGTTGGGGCCTGCGGGGGGTCGGGAACTTGGGGAAGTCCGCGGTGGTTGTGTCTGTCGGAACTCCCCGGAGGTGGTTCGCGATGTTCTTCGGTCGCCACAAGACGACCCTCCCGACTGCCGACCAGGCCCTGCCCGGCCGCGGCACACCGATCTTCACCGGCCCCGACCGTCACACCGTCCTCGGCACGTCCTTGCTCGGCCCCTTCCCGGAGGGGCTGCGTACGGCGGTGTTCGGGATGGGCTGTTTCTGGGGTGCGGAGCGCAAGTTCTGGCAGGTCCCAGGGGTGTACTCGACCGCGGTCGGCTACGCGGGCGGGATCACGCCCAACCCGACCTACGAGGAGGCCTGCTCCGGCCTGACCGGCCACACCGAGGCCGTGCTCGTCGTCTTCGACCCGGCGAAGGTCAGCTTCGCCGAGTTGCTGCGGGTCTTCTGGGAGGGCCACGACCCGACACAGGGCATGCGCCAGGGCAACGACGTCGGCACCCAGTACCGGTCGGCGGTCTACACGACCGGCGAGGACCAGGCCGCGGCCGCGCAGGCGAGCCGGGACGCTTTCCAGCGCGTCCTCACCGCCGCCGGCTACCCGGAGATCACCACGGAGATCGCGCCCGCCGGCCCGTTCTACTACGCCGAGGAGTACCACCAGCAGTACCTGTCGGACGCCAAGAATCCCCACGGCTACTGCGGCCTGGGCGGAACCGGAGTCAGCTGCCCCGTCGGCCTCGCGTCAGCGGAGTCCTGAGCGATCGCCAGCCGGTCGGACCAGGCGCTCCGACCGGCTGGCGGCCAGTGTGTCCAGACCCGTGGCCGATGTCGGAAGGGTCAGGGCGGGCAGCGCAGGTCGGGAGTCCCGAGACCCATGATCAGGTCGCAGTACGCGGCCCGGGTGACCTGCCAGCCCGCCGGGGTGAGTACCGCCTCGCCGAAGGCGCCCGAGGGGCTGCGTGCCGCCAGCAGGGCCTGGGGAGGCACCGCCGGGTCGGTGAACGAGACCCACAGCCCCGCCGAGACGGTGCCCGGGGCGACGACGAGCATCTGATCGATCTGCACCGACAGGGTGGCCGCGAACCGGGGGTACCGGGCCGCCACCTTCTCGCGCAGCGAGGTCAGCGCCGGACCGTCCTGCACCGCGGCGGCGAATCGGTCGTCAGGGACGCCGGCGGTGAAGGCGTCGTGGAACGCGGCGCGGATCGCCTCCGCTGTCGTTTCGTCCGGTGGTGCCGGCGGAGCCGGCTGCCCGACGAGTGTGAGCCCCTCCGCGACACGCGCGACGATGGCCGGGTCGACCGGGCTGGGGCCCGCGCCTTCGACCGCCACCAGGGCGCCGTTCGGCGCCGTCCACAGCAGGGCGGCGCGGTAGCGGTGGTCGGCAGGTGACGGGCTCCGGGCGGTGTCGGTGTCGGTGTCGGAGTCGGCACGGGCCAGGACGGCAGGCTGGCCGGCGACGGTCGTCTGGGTGACGTCGACCGCCCCGACCTGCCCGAGGAGGTTGCCGTCACTCAACTGGGCGGCGGCGTTCGGCGCAGTGTAGGGATCCCAGGTGACGGTCACCCAGACCAGCGCCGGCGAGATCAGGCCGGCGGCCGGCGCCACAGGCGCGGTGGAGCCTGACTCGGCCACCGCGGCCGGGTCGGTGGCGCCGGGCAGCGCGAACTGGCTGATGTAGGTGAACGGGCCGAAGAACCTGGCCGCCTCAGTCAGAGAGGGAAAGTCGCCGCCGAGCCCGTCGATGGCGAAGGCCAGGTTGTTCGGTGCGTCCGAACCGGGTGAGGCGTAGACCCGCGCCGCCAGGTCGCCGCGGTGGGTCATCCGGGTGGGCAGCCAGCCGACGGTGAAGCCGCCGTGGGGGTGGGGCGTTCTGGACATCGGTGGGGTGGCCTCCAACGGGTCGGTAGAGGCGACGACGGTGGCGGCGGAGCCACCGCCGAGCAGGCGCGGGGAGGTCGCGATGCCCACGGCGACCAGGATGACCAGGCCCGCGACGCCGCCGATGAGGCCCCGGGTGCGTCGGCGGCGGGCCCGGGCACGGACGCCGGCGGCGAACGCGGCCGGTTCGACGGGGGCGCGGCGGCGGGCGAGCGGCCCGCGCAGCGCCCGGATATCTCCGGCCAGGTCGTCGGCGGTCGGTGTGCGGTTGGTCGGTGTGGGGTCGGGCGGGGTGCGGCCGGCGACGGTCACAGTGCCTCCCCTGGAGCGCGGCGGGCCGGCGCGGGACAGACCGCCGCGGCAAGCTCATCGGTGGCGGTGGCGGTGTCCACGCCCTCGTTGGCCAGGACGTCGGCCAATGGGCCGACGGGGGGCGTGGGTGCGCGGCCCGGTGGGGCGAAGCCGCGCAACTGGGGGCTGTTGCGCAGCTTCGCCAACCCTCGGGAGGTCTGGGAGCGGACGGTGCCGACGGTGCAGCCGAGGACGGCGGCGACATCGGCCTCGGGCAGGTCGTCGAAATAGCGCAGCACCAGCACCGCCCGCTGCCGGGGTGGAAGAGCCCCCAGCGCCCGGATGAGGGCTTCGTTCGCGGCGAGCCGGTCGGCCGGGTCGGCGGTCCACTTCCCGTTGACGAGCAGCGGTACCTCGCTGACCCGCGCCCGTAGCCTGCGCCAGCGGGACGTGGCCGCGTTGACCAGGGCACGGCGGACGTAGGCCTCCGGCTTCGGGTCGTTCATCTGGCTCCAGTGCCGGTAGGTGCGCTCGAACGCACCCTGCAGCAGGTCCTCGCCCGCCGCCCAGTCGCCGCCGACGAGTAGCACGGCGCTCAGCAGCAGTCGATCCGCGCAGTCAGCGACAAAGTGTTCAAAGCTGGCGTCGTCGGCGGGCACGGCCTCGTCTCCCTGAGAAATATCGCCGTTGCCCTGTTCCGTACGCATCCGGCCCGTCCCGCGATGCCTCGCGAACCAGACTCGTCGGCAGTCACCTGCTCGAAGAGCGTCCTACTTCGGTCCCGCGGTGGCCGCGGGTGATCGCCTTGAGGGTGTGGGCGCGGGTCCCGCCCGCGGGCTCAGGTGTCGACCACCCGGCGCCACGTCTCGTCGGTGATGACCACGTGGTCGAGGAAGCGCAGCCCCAGCAGCGCGGCCGACTCCCGGAGCCGGGTGGTGACGAGGCGGTCGTCCACGCTCGGCTCGGGGTTGCCGTCGGGGTGGTTGTGGGCCACTCCGAACGCCGAGCCCCCGCAGCGCAGCACGTAGCCGAGCAGGTCGCGCATGCTCAGCGGGCTGTGGCCGGACGCGCCCTGCGTGAGCAGCCGCGCCCGCAGGATGCCCGCGTTGCCGTCGCAGACGACCACGACGACACGCTCGCCGCGCAGGCCGCGCAGCAACGGCGCGGCGGCCTCGGCCAGTGCCGCCGTGCTGGTCAGCCCGGTGGCACCGGCCGCCGGGGGCCGGGCGCGCCGGCCCAGGTGGAAGGCCGCGCAGACCCGGGCCGCCTTCGCCGGCCCCACCCCGGGCTGCGCGATCAGCTCCTGCGGGTCGGCCCGTGAGAGCTCGTACAGCCCGCCGTGCCGGGCGATGAGCCGCCCGGCGAGATCGACCGCGTCACAGCCGGGCGAGCCCGACCCGAGCAGGAGCGCCAGCAGCTCGCGATCGGCGAGTGCCTCGGCGCCCGCGGCCAGGGCTCGCTCGCGTGGCCGTTCCCGTATCGGAAGATCCTTCACCCGCATGGCTACCCCGTTCATGGGCGAGTGACATCACGAGCCGGGCCCGCCGTGCCCGGCGTCGTATCACGGTAGACGGCGGGTACGACGGGTTCCGCCAGTCGCGGCGCCCCGGGGGTATCGCAACGTCGCGGGGCGCCTGCGCGTCTGTTCTGTGCCTGCACACTTCGGCGCGTGGGGGAACATGTGGCTCGCCGTAACAACGACCATCGGACGTGGGACGAACTCAGCCGCCCGGAACAGCGGACCGGGCTGGCGCTGCTCGCCGCCGTCGGGCTCGTCGCGGTGATCGGGGTGTGGTTCCTGATCGGTGGTGACGGCGCGGACGCCGAGACCGGCGCGGCCGCGCCCCCGACCATCGACCTCGAGGCCGAGCTGGCCGACTGGTACCAGTCCACGTCGGCGGTGCGCACGGACGTCGCCAGGGCGGCCACCGACGTGCGCACCCACATCGGCGCGAACGACGGGATCTCGCTGCGGCCAGCCTGCGAGGTGCTGGACCGGGCGGCCCGGGACGCGGCCGAGATCCCGGCCGCGCCGCTGGAGTCGGCGGCTCGGACCTGGTCCGACGGCGCCGCGGCCTACGCCGGCGCGGCCAGGGCCTGCGGCAACCTCTTCGACGGCACGCCCGTCCCGCCGCCCACCCTGCTCACGCGTACGACGTCCGCCCTCGACACGGCGGACGGCCTGTGGGCTCGGCTGGCGTCCGACCTGGGTGAACCGGCCCTCGTGGTCCCCCCGGCCTGAGCCGGTCGGGTTCGGGCGGCGTGGCTTCGATGCTGCGACACTTCGGCTGATGGACTACCCAGCACAGTTCGAGGCCCACGCCGACGCCCTGCTGGCGGCCGCGTCGCGTGATCTCGACGCACCTGTCCCGAGCTGTCCCGGCTGGGACTGCCGCCGCCTGGTCTCCCACGTCGCCCGGTTGCTCGCCTCGACGGTGCGCCACCTGCCGCGGGGAACGACCGATCCGCCCGAGCTGGTGCCCCGCCCGCCCGCGGAGGCCGGCGAGCTCACCGCCTACTACCGGCGGATGGTCACCGAAACGCTCACGGTGCTTCGTGACGTCGATCCGGGCGCGCCGGCCTGGACGTTCGTCGCCGGGTTCGCCCCCGAGGTGGCCGGGTTCTGGCCGCGCCGGCTGGCCAACGAGTTCCAGGTGCACGCCTGGGACGCCGCCGCCGCGTTCGGTGCGCCGCCGGAGCTGGTCCCGCAGCTGGCCGCGGACGGCGTGGACGAGGTGCTGACGGTGCTGCTGCCGGCGGCGCGCGCGGCCGGGATCTCGCCGCCGGGCGAGGGCACCGCGCATGTGCACCTCACCGACCTGCCCGGCGAGTGGCTGGTGCGTCTGGACGGCCCCGCCGTCACGGTGACGCCCGAGCACGCCAAGGGGGATGCCGCGCTGCGGGGGCCGGCCGGGCCCGTCCTGCTCGCGTTGTGGGGGCGGCTCGATCCGGCTGCTCCCGGTCCGCGTGGGGACGGCCTCGCCGTCCACGGCGACGCCGCCATCCTGGCCGGGCTGCGGCCGGGCTGATCAAGGTCGTCCCGGTGCTCGCGGGTGCGGCGCTCCCGCCGGCGTGTCCTCAGGGATCCGCCGGTGGGAGCGCCGCCGGCTCACGAAGTGCCGGTGGGCCGGCGGAACAGCGTGGCGGTGGGGGCCGCGGCGGTCAGCGTGGCCTTGGCCGGGGTGAACAGGAAGGACTTCTGCGGCAGGCCGTCCGGGCCGAGGAAGAACGCCTGCTCGATCGAGTCGACCTGGATGCGTGCCCCGGTGTCGTATCCCGCGCCGATCAGCCGGGTCGCCTGGATGGAGGCGATGTCCTCGGCGACGGTGCCCGGCGGGAGCGCGATCGCGGTCTGCGCGGGGGAGTCCCGCTGGATGGACCACGCCGGATACACCCCGCTGGAGCGGAACGTGTTGGGGTTGCCGGAGAGCCGGACGCCCACGGACAGCCCGACCCAGGCGTCGTCGGTGTTCGGCTGGCCCAGCGTGCTCTTACGGATGACCAGGTACAGGTAGTTGCGGGGATCGCTGATCATGTCGGTGGACGACGCCTCGGGGGCCTCGGTCACCTTGCCCTCGCGGTTCACCTCCTGGGCCATCACCCAGTACGTCCACGGGTTGCGGTCCATGACCCGCTCGCGGGCCTCGTCCGCCTGGTCCAGGGGCTCGCCCAGGGCGAGGGAGAAGCGCATCTTGCCGTCCGTCGGGTCGCACACGTTGTTGTTCAGCGTGCAGGTCTGCAGGACGGGGTGGGTGCCCTCGAGACGTCCGGTGAACGGGGCCTGGACGTGCTCGGGTGCCTGGATCACGGCGCTGCCCGGGACGGCGTTGCCGGCGGCGTCGACCTCGACCTGGTAGGTCCACTCGATGTCGGTGGTCCGCCCCCAGCGGGCCATCAGCGCGGGCGTGGACGTCCCGCCGTCCTCGTTGCTCCAGACCATGGAGTAGGTGATCAGACGGTGCCCGGAGACCGCGGTCGGGGCCTCGGAGTAGAAGGCGACGAGCGGGGAGTCGGTCAGGGCGTTCTGGAAGGGGCCGGTCGCCGGCGTCCCGGGCAGGAGCGCGGGGTTGGCCGTCGTGCGCCCGTAGAGCACCGGGGCGTTGCGGGCCGCCGCGTAGTGCGGGTCGCCGGGCGCGATCGTGCGGAAGGCGAAGTCCGACAGCTTCGCCGTGGCGGATCCCTGCGGGGACCGGTCCGCGGCGAACAGCAGCCGCAGGTCGTGCTTCCCGGGGGTGAGCGCGCCGAGGGCCAGGCCGTGCCGGGTCGGGAACGACGCGGGGATCACCACGTCCGTCGTGTAGGTGCCGTCGACGAACACGGAGACCACGGCGGACTCGGAACCGACCGTTCCCCAGGAGACGCCCGGGGCGGACGTGGTCACGTCGAGCACGACCTCGCCCGCGTTGTCCACGCTGAACGGGACGGTCGTCTCGGCCGCGCGGTCGAGCACCACCTCGGCGGGCGCGGCGGGCGCGTCACCGCTCGAGTCACACGCCGCGACGGTCACGGCGAGCAGGGTGGCGGCGAGCCCGCCACCGAGCAGTCGGCGAATTACCCCAGGCACCCGATTCTCCTTCTGTGATCCGGGAGCACTCGCCGCGCCGCGGCCGTCCCACCCGTCCCGAATCGTCACGCGATCCTGCGTTTCTCCATCCTGACGTCTCAGTCGCGTTCGGTCGCAGCCGCCTCCCCCTAATGGGGGGTGTCATCCTGGAAGGTCCAGTTGGCGGGCACCCGTTTGGTCACTCTCGGTTGAGGGCGCGGGTGGGGTCCGGACGTCCGCGAGCGGGATGGCCGCTGCCGCGGGTGGCGGATGTCGCTCGCCGCGACGGCCGGGAATCCCTCCGAACGTGCCCGCGGCGGACGCGGAGGCGCAGGCCCGTCCGGCATCATTCTTGAGGGGTACGTGCAGCACGGGTGCGTGAGCGCGTGGAGACAGACGCCCGGAGCCAGGAACGCTCGTACCCATGGCACGCCATCGGCAGCCAGATCAGGGCTCCCCGCCGCACGGGTCGTCGGCTGGGTGGGGAGCCGCCCGACACAGGCCGTCGAAGCACGCGGGGAGGCACCGTGCGCAAGTTCGTGATCATGGGCGTGCAGGGCAGCGGGAAGGGGACCCAGGCGAAGCTGATGGCCGACGAGCTCGACCTGGTCCACATCAGCGTGGGCGACGTGTTCCGCTGGAACGTGCAGAACCACACCAAGATCGGCGCGCAGGTGCGGCGGATCGTGGCCAGCGGACACCTGGTGGGCGACGACCTCGTCGAGTCGGTGGTCCGCACCCGGCTCACCGAGCACGACTGGAACTACGGGTTCATCATCGACGGGTTCCCGCGCAACGCCAGGCAGGCGGAGTTCTTCCTGGAGAGCTACGACATAGACGGCGTCATCTACCTCGACCTGCCGGACGAGGAGGTGGTGCGCCGGGTGCTGGCCCGCCGGCTGTGCTCGCGCTGTGGTCTCGACTACAACCTGATCGCGAGCCGGCCGCAGATCGAGGACACCTGTGACGTCTGTGGGGGCGCGCTGGTGACGCGCTCCGACGACAACCCCGAGGCCCTCGCGGTGCGGCTCTCGGAGTACCACGCGAAGACCCGGCCGGTGATGGAGATCTTCCAGCGCAAGGAGCAGGTCGCTGTGGTCGACGCGCGGCGCTCCGTTCTGGAGGTACAGGCGGAGATCCGCGACCAGTTCGCCCTGCCGTCACCGCGCGCGATGGCACGGTGACGGCCTCGCCCGGCGGATCCACTCCGGCCCGGTGATGATCCGCCGGCCCGGCGGTAATCCCCCGGGCCGGCGGAGTCACTGCTTCTGGAAGACGACCGCGATCGCGTTCGCGGAGCCGACGCCGGCGGCCCCGATCGTCCCGGTCACGCCCTTGCCCCGAAACTCGATCGAGCTGGCGATGCCGGCGACACCGACGTCCCGGGTGATCTCGTACCCGGCGGCCGGCAGCGCCTGGCGGTAGAAGGCGCGGGCGGCGTCGCTGTCCACGCCCTCCATCGTGAAGGTGGAACGGCTGCCGGCGGTCGTCCCCACCTTCACGGTGGCGTTGGGCGGGATCGGGAAGTCGGGCGGGATGTTCGTGCCGCGCAGCGCCTCCGCCCCGGTCGCCGTGTCGACGCGGCCGACGCCGGGCAGCGACGTCGGGAGCGCGGTCGGGACCGCCGTCGGCAGTGAGGTCGGCAGGCCGCTGGGCAGGCTGGTCGGAAGGCTGGTAGGCAGGCTCGCCGAGGGCTTCGGGACGTCCAGGTCGCCGTCGGAGCCGTTGCAGCCGGCGAGGGTGACCGCGGCCACGGCCGCCATCCCCACCGCCAGCAGCCTGCCCCGGCATACCCGCGGCCCGACCTGGGTGAGGGTGATTTTCGGCATGCCCGGTCCTCCCCGTGCTCATGATCGCGCCGTGCCGCCGCGGCCCGTCATGCGGCGGATCTACACAAGATCGACTGAGGACACCCTAGCGGCACGTCGTCCGAACCCGTCTCATCGTGTCACGAACGCGACGACTCGCCGCATCCCGCCGAACTCGCCCGTCCCCCGGAACTCCCCGCATCCCGGGGGAACTCCCGGCATCCCCTGCGAACCAGGTGGATTGGGCGGGGGACAAGCGGGGGATAGGGAACTACGTGCCACCCGGAGGCGGGACCACCGCCGCCTCGGGCCCGGCGCGGGCGGGCGCCGCTGGCGGAGTCGCCCGGGTTGGGCGCGCGGCGCGGTCGCACGATTCCGGCGACTGATCGTCAGGCCTGCTGGTCATGGCGTTTTAGCCCACTGCGCCCTCATTGTCCATACGTGGAGTCAGGGAGTGCGCACGGAGCCGGTCCGATAAGTGTCACCCCATCTGGGGGGTGCCTTGGGCGGCTTATGCCTGTACGTTCCTTTTGTGGCGGTCACGAACAACGCGGTGATCGGTGTTGCGCTGGGGTACATCGAGGCCAACCCCGACGAGACGGACCTACTACGTTCCCTGATCGTGCTTGCGCTGCATGGGCCGCCCGTCGTCACCCGCTCCACGACTCCGGCCCATGTCACGTGCAGCGCGGTGCTGGTCTCGCCCGACTGGCGGGTGCTGCAGACCAGGCGGCGCCCCGCCAGGAACTGGCGGCTGCCGGGCGGGCACATCGACCCCGAGGACCAGTCGCTGCTCGGCGCCGCGCTGCGCCACCTCGCGACGGAGGCCGACGTCGAGGCGAACGGCCTGATCCCGGCGAGCGTGTTACCCGTTGACGTGACGGCCCACCCCATCGACGCCGTCCCCGCGCTCAGCGAGCCCGAGCACGTGCACTACGAGGCCACTTTCCTGCTGCACGTCGACGACCGCACGCTGCCCGAGCCGTCGGCCCGGGGGATCTCCCGCCGCTGGGTGAACCTCGCCGACGTACGCGGCAAGCTCGGCGACAAGCTCCGGCTGGCCTCCAACCGCGCCGAGGTCTGACCTACCGCTCCGAATGACCTCGGACAATGTGTTCCGTGATGTGACGGGTCCGCGTCCGGGTTGTTTCTCGGCCACGGCGTCGGCCGGCCTGGTCGCTGTGGCCGGTGAAATTCGCGAAACAATACGTGCACCGCTCTTCTCTCGCGTCCCGGCCGCCGCTACACACATCTGGTGGCAGCGCGCGGGACCGGCCGGCGGGGGACGACCCCTGTCGTCGACGGCCCTGACCCTTGGCCCTGACCCCTAGCCCTAGCCCTAGCCCTGGCGCTGGCGCTGGTTGGCCGCATCACCTGCTCCTCGTGCCTTCCCCTGCCACGGCGGTCCTGCCCGCTCCCGGTGAGGCCCCCGCCGCGCCAGCCGCCCGCGATTCCCCTCGGGCGGCCGGCGACGGAGCCGACCCGTTGAGCACCCCGTTGATCCGGCCCCTGATTGGGGTTGGGGGACGATCAGAAAAAGATCCGGGCAGTGCAGACTGATCTTCAGGCAAAAGTGATTCGCTCGGGACGGCAACGGCACCACCGGGCCCGCCCGCGAGTCGGTGTCCCCTGCCCTCCAAGCCCACCCCGGGATGACGCCGGGTCCGGCACGACGTCCGGCCTGGGACGATGTCCGGCCTGGGACAACGTCCGGCTGACGGTGGGGCGCGGTCGTAGGCTCCTGGAACGGGTGCCGGCGGCCGAGTGCCGGGTGCCGGTGAAGGGGAGCGGCGTGGACACGATTCCGATCCGGTTCGTCGACGATCACATGGTGCTCGACATCGCCGAGTCACTGTCCACGGTGCGCTGCGACGGCAGCCACCTGTGGCTGGGCGGCGACGAGACCGTGACGATCGAGCGGGTGACCCGCTCGGCGGACGGCGACTGCTACGGCGGGCACGTGAGCTTCCAGGTGGGCGACTTCCTGGCGCTGCCCGAGCCGGCCGACGCCGACGGGGTCGTGCCGGAGATCGACATCGAGGGCCTGGACCTCGCCGGCGGCTACCTCTGGTTCACCGGGTCGCACGCCAGGACGCGCAAGCGGGTGCGGCCCGACCACGCCACGGAGGCGGCGCTCACCCGGCTCGCGAAGGTGAGCAACAACGCCAACCGGCACATCATCGGCCGGATACCGGTCGTGGAGACGCCCGACGGGCCCGTGCTGGCCGCGTCGGCGCCGGACCCGGCGAACCCGGGCCGGAAGTTGTCGGCGGCGGCCCTGGGCCTGCGCAAGAGCACCCGGCTCACCCGCGCGCTGCGCGACGACCCGCACCTGGGGCCCTTCCTCACGATCCCCAGCAAGGACAACGGCCTGGACATCGAGGGACTGGCCGTCGTGGGGGAGCGGATCTACCTGGGCCTGAGGGGCCCCGTGCTGCGCGGCTGGGCCGTCGTCATCGAACTGCGGCTGGCCGGCAGCGACGGCCCCGACCTGCTGCTCGCCCCGCTCGACGACGGCCCCTACCGCAAGCACTTCCTCGACCTGGGTGGCCTCGGGGTGCGCGACATGATCCCCTACGGGGACGACCTGCTCGTCCTCGCCGGGCCGACGATGGATCTCGACGGCCCGGTCCGCATCCACGCCTGGCGGGGCGCGGTGCGGGCGGAGACGTCCGTCGTGGTGCGTGGCACCGCCATCGAGAAGATCATGGACGTCCCCTACGGCGACGGAGTGGACCACGCCGAGGGCATCACCCTGATCCCCGACCCGGGTGGTTCCGGCGGGCAGGCACTGCTGGTCGTCTACGACAGCCCCGCTCCGCACCGCCGTCGGCACCGCCACGAGATCATCGCGGACGTCCTGCCCCTGCCGCCCGCCGCCGGCTAGCCCGCCGTCACAGGTGACGGCCCGAGATGCGGGCCACCGCCCGCATCTTGTTCATCGCGTCGAGCGCGGCGACCTTGTAGGACTCCGCCAGGGTCGGGTAGTTGAAGACGGTGTCGACCAGGTAGTTGACCGTTCCGCCGCAGCCCATCACGGCCTGCCCGATGTGGACCAGCTCGGTGGCCCCGGTGCCGAAGACGTGGATGCCGAGCAACCGGCCGTCCTCCGGGCTCACCAGGAGTTTGAGCATGCCGTAGGAGTCGCCCAGGATCGCGCCGCGGGCCAGCTCGCGGTAGCGGGCGATGCCCACCTCGAAGGGCACCGCGCGCTCGGTGAGCTCGTCCTCGGTGCTGCCGACGTAGGAGATCTCCGGGATCGTGTAGATGCCGATCGGCATCAGCTCGGCCCGCATCCCCGTGGCCGGCTCGCCGCACGCCGCGTAGGCGGCCAGCCGCCCCTGCTCCATGGACGTCGCCGCCAGGGCCGGGAAACCGATCACGTCACCGACGGCGTAGATGTGGTCCACCTCGGTGCGGAAGTCCGGGCCGACCAGGATCCGGCCGCGGTTGTCCGCGGAGAGCCCGGCGTTCTGCAACTGGAGGACCTCGGTGAGCCCCTGCCGCCCGGCGGAGTACATGACGGTGTCGGCGGGGATCTTCTTGCCGCTCTCCAGCGTCGTGAGGGTGCCGCCGTTGTGCCGCTCGACGGAGACCACGGACTCGCGGAACCGGAAGGTCACCGCGAGGTCGCGCAGCTGGTACTTGAGCGCCTCGATGATCTCCAGGTCACAGAAGTCCAGCATCCGGTCGCGCCGTTCGACGACGGTGACCTTTGTGCCCAGTGCCGCGAACATCGAGGCGTACTCGATGCCGATCACTCCGGCGCCGACCACGACCATCGAGCCGGGGATCCGGTCGATGTCGAGGATCTGGTCGCTGTCGACGACCGTGCGGCCGTCGAAGTCCACCGAGTCGGGCCGGGCCGGCCGGGTGCCGGTGGCAATGATGATCTTGTTGGCGCGGACCTGTCGCTCCTCGACCCCGCCAGGCCCGCGGACGCTCACGGTGTTCGGGTCGAGGAAGGTCGCGAGCCCGGAGAGGACCTGGACCCGGTTGCGGGTGAGCTGGCTGCGGATCACGTCGATCTCGCGGCCGATCACGTGCTGCGTCCGTGCGGAGAGGTCCGCGACCGTGATCTCGTCCTTGAGTCGGTAGCTCTGGCCGTAGACCTCTCGCTGGGCCAGGCCCGTCAGGTACATGACGGCCTCGCGCAGCGTCTTGGACGGGATGGTCCCCGTGTTGATGCAGACCCCGCCGATCATGTCCCGCTTGTCGACGACCGCGACGCTGCGCCCGAGCTTGGCCGCGGCGATGGCAGCCTTCTGCCCGCCGGGCCCGGAACCGATGACAAGGACATCGACCTCGTGCACGTCGTTTCCCCCTGTCATTTATCGTGTCGCGCCGAGGCTATCCGCCCAGGAGGCCCGGAACCTCCGGCGGTCGGTGTTGTTACGCCGTTTTCTCGCCCAGGTCCCCAGAACGTCACACCAGTCGCGCCATGTCGTGGCTTGCGTTCCCATCGTCACACGCCGACGTGGGGGGACGGCGTGGTCCACCCGTGCTCACCCGGGCCGTGCCGGCCGGTGGTCGCCCACCGGCTGGAGGAAACCCAGAAATCCGTGGTGCGGCCCGTAACGAAAGCCGAGCCGCCTCGTTGGACAGGGCATCGGGGGTCGCGGGGGTCGTGGAGGCTGGCTGGGGGGTCTTCCACGGCTCTCGCGGCGGGGTATGCCGACCTGCCGTGGGGATGGCGTGCTCCCGGCCAGTGGCCGGGGGAACAGGCGTCGGCATCGGGACCCGGCTCCCGCACGTTCGTGGAGCCGGGTCCGCTCCCTGCCTCACCGCTACGGGCCCACCCGGGCCCGTCCCCCCGTTCCGCCTGATCGAGCGCACCGACGGGCCGAGCCGCGCCCGAGGGTGCCGGCGGCGAAAGCAGCGCACCCGTGGGAGACGCACCCGCGGGCGACCGCCCACGGGTGCGTCTACCGGTCCGTCCTACGGGTGCGTCATCGACAGGACGTCGAGCGCGCTGTCCAGCTCGGCCTCGGTGAGCTTGCCGGCCTGGACGTACCCGCGCTCGATCACGACCTCGCGGATCGTCTTCTCCTCGGCCAGCGACTGCTTGGCGACCTTGGCCGCCTCCTCGTAGCCGATGTACTTGTTGAGTGGCGTCACGACCGACGGCGAGGACTCCGCGTAGCGGCGGCAGCGCTCGACGTCCGCGACGATGCCGTCGATGCAGCGGTCGGCGAACAGACGGCTGATCGTCGACAGGATGTGGATCGACTCGAGCAGGTTGCGGGCGATGACCGGCAGCATCACGTTGAGCTCGAAGTTGCCGGCCGAGCCGCCGAACGCCACCGCCGCGTCGTTGCCGACCACCTGGGCCACCACCTGGCAGACCGCCTCGGGGATGACCGGGTTCACCTTGCCAGGCATGATCGACGACCCGGGCTGCAGGTCCGGCAGCCTGATCTCGCCCAGCCCGGCCCGCGGGCCCGAGGACGCCCACCGCAGGTCGTTCGAGATCTTGTAGAGCGACACCGCGATCACCCGCAGCACGCCGGACGCCTCGACGAGGCCGTCCCGCGAGGCCTGGGCCTCGAAGTGGTTGCGGGCTTCGGTGAGCGGGAGCCCGGTGCTCGCCGCCAGCTCCTCGATGACCGCCGCCGAGAACCCCGGCGGCGTGTTGATGCCGGTGCCGACCGCGGTGCCGCCCAGCGGCAGCTCGCCGATCCGGGGCAGCGCGTCGTTGAGCCGCTCGACACCCAGCCGGACGGCCGCCGCGTACCCGCCGAACTCCTGGCCGAGGGTCACCGGCGTGGCGTCCATGAGGTGGGTGCGCCCCGACTTGACCACCTCGGCGAACTCGGTCGCCTTCCGCTCCAGCGAGACGGCGAGGTGATCGAGCGCGGGGATCAGCTCGTGCACGATCCCCTGGGTCGCCGCCACGTGGATCGAGGACGGGAACACGTCGTTCGACGACTGCGAGGCGTTCACGTGGTCGTTCGGGTGAACGGCCCGGCCGAGCCGCTCCGAGGCGAGCGACGCCAGCACCTCGTTGGTGTTCATGTTGGACGACGTGCCGCTGCCGGTCTGGAAGACGTCGAGCGGGAACTGGGTGTCCCAGTCGCCCCGGGCCACCTCGCCGGCGGCCTCGGCGATCGCCGAGGCGATGTCACCGTCGAGAACGCCGAGCTTGGCGTTCACGGTCGCGGCCGCGGCCTTGATCCGCGCGAGCGCCGCGATGTGGGCGCGCGAGATGCGCTGGCCGGAGACGGGGAAGTTCTCGACCGCCCGCTGCGTCTGCGCTCGCCACTTCGCCGCGGCCGGCACCCGCACGTCACCCATGCTGTCGTGCTCGATGCGGTATTCCTGCTCGCTCATGACTCGTGCTCGCTCATGCGCCGATCTCCCGAGATGTCCGTCGACCTTGATCTGGCTTGCCGCCGATCCGGCTTGCCGCGGAACCGCCCGCGGCGCTGGCGATGACAGGCCACTGCCGACCCTAGGACATCAGGTGCATCCGTCGCCCCGGCCGGCATCCCCGGCGGGCGCTCGTCACATCGCCCGCGACGGGCCGGCGCGGGCGGCGTGCCGGGCGGGCGGCACCCGTCACCGGGCCACCACAGACGGAAGTCCGGTGCCGCACCAGGCTGGCGCGGCACCGGACGGAGAGAAACACGATGGGTGGACCGGGCTACGAGCGAAGCCGGTGACCAGCACGGGCGTCGACGATCATCCGACCGGGCGGCGCAGCCGCCCGATGGGACACGGTCCTCACACCACGCGCGGTGACCCAGGCGTGAGGGGGCCGCCGGCAGCACGACCGACCGGAATTTCCGGCGCTGGCTGGACGGCCCGTTGGTGCCGGCGCCGGCGACGCCTCCGACCGCGGCCGCCCGAATGCGGCGATGCGGCTTGGACGGCGGCGCCGACGCCGGATGAATGTCGGCGGAGTGGATATCGCTGGAGTGCTGTGCCGCTGGAGTGACGTACCGCTGGAATGCGGTGCCGTCGGCGCGCTCAGGAATGAGCGAGCGTCAGGCGCCCGCGGCCCGCTCCCGGGCACGCATGTCGCGACGCAGCTCCGGCGGGAGCGCGAACAGCAGGTGCTCGTCCGCCGAGGTGACTTCCTCGACGTCGTTGAACCCGCGGTCCGCCAGCCACGCCATGACCCCGGTGACGAGTTCCTCGGGGACGGACGCCCCGCTCGTCACACCAACCGTCTCGACACCGTCGAGCCAGCCCTCATCCACCTCGGAGCAGTCGTCCACGAGGAACGACCTGGGTGCACCGGCGTCGAGGGCGACCTCGACGAGCCGGACCGAGTTGGAGGAGTTCGGCGAGCCGACCACGATGAGCAGGTCGACCTTCTCGGCGATCTCCTTGACGGCCACCTGGCGGTTCTGGGTGGCGTAGCAGATGTCGTCGCTCGGCGGCCCCTGTAGATGCGGGAACCGCTCGCGAAGCGCCTTGACCGTTGTCTGCGTCTCGTCGACCGAGAGCGTCGTCTGCGAGAGGAACGCGACCCGCTTCGGGTCCCGGACCTTCACAGCGGCGGCGTCCTCAGGACCGTCGACCAGATGGATACGGTCCGGCGCCTGGCCGGTGGTGCCTACTACCTCCTCGTGGCCCTCATGACCGATGAGGAGGATGTCCAGATCCTCCTTGGCGAACCGGCGAGCCTCGGAGTGGACCTTGGTAACGAGGGGGCACGTCGCGTCAATGGTGCGAAGCTGACGCGAGGAAGCCTCCTCGTGGACCGTCGGTGCCACGCCGTGCGCCGAGAACACCACCGTGGCGCCGTGAGGCACCTCGTCGGTCTCTTCGACAAAGATCGCGCCCTTCGCTTCCAGCGTCTTGACGACGTGAGCGTTGTGCACGATCTGCTTGCGTACATACACCGGCGACCCGTACAGATCGAGTGCCTTCTCGACGGTTTGGACCGCGCGATCGACACCCGCGCAGTAGCCGCGCGGCTTGGCCAACAAGACCCGCCCCATGTCGCAGCAGTCTACGCGGGAGCAGCGAGGCTGGAAGAGCGGCGAGCGGAGCATCACCGGATGGGCGGCATCGTCCGGCCCGCCGGTGACCTTCCCCCGTGGGGGGAGGTCGTACGGTTCGGAGGTGCCCCTGACCTCGACCCCGGACGAGCCGCTCCCGGTGCGGACGATCTCCCGGGCGTTGGGTGACTGGATCTCCCGGCTCGGTCGCGTATGGGTGGAAGGTCAGGTCACCGAGATCTCCCGCCGGCCGGGCATGAACACGGTCTTCCTCACCCTGCGCGACCCCGTCGCGGACGTCTCCCTACGGGTCACCTGCCCCCGGGCGGTGTGCGACGCGGTCGGTCCCGGGCTCGTCGACGGGGCCCGGGTGGTGGTCTGGGGCAAGCCCAGCTTCCACCCCGGCCGGGGCACGTTGGCCCTTGCTGTGGTGGAGATTCGCCCTCTGGGGGCCGGTGCGCTGCTGGCCCGGCTGGAGCGGCTGAAGGCCACGCTCGCCGCCGAGGGACTCTTCGCGGCGAGCCGCAAACGGCGGCTCCCGTTCCTCCCGACGGCGGTCGGCCTCATCACCGGGCGTGCATCCGCCGCCGAGCGCGACGTGATCGAGAACGCCCGCCGCCGGTGGCCCGCGGTACGCATCGAACTACGGGAGGTGGCGGTCCAGGGCCCCCTCGCGGTGAGCCAGATCCTCGACGCGCTGTCCGATCTGGACGCCGACCGCGCCGTCGAGGTGATCGTCATCGCCCGCGGCGGGGGCTCCCTGGAAGATCTCCTACCGTTCTCGGACGAGGCCCTGCTGCGTGCCGTTGTCGCCGCCCGGACACCTGTCGTGTCGGCAATCGGACACGAGCAGGACACCCCCCTGCTCGACTTTGTGGCCGACGTCCGAGCCTCCACGCCGACCGACGCCGCCAAGCGTGTGGTCCCCGACGTCTCCGAGCAGTCAGCGCTGGTGGAGGCCCTGCGCAGCCGGGCCCGCAGGGTCCTCGCGCACCGCCTCGACCTCGAACGACGCCGGCTGGCGGACCTGCGGGCCCGTCCCGTCCTGGCAGCCCCGCTGCGCGAGATCGACCGGCGCGAGCAGACCGTCGGGGCGCTGCGCTCGCGCTCGCTGCGCTGCCTCACCCACGCGGTGGACGTCGCCGAGCGCGACCTCGTCCACGCTGCGGCGCGCATGCGGGCGCTGTCCCCGGCGGCCACGCTGGAACGCGGCTACGCCCTGATCCAGAACGCGGACGGCGCGGTGATCCGCTCACCGGCCGAGATCGAGGCCGGCGACCCGCTGACCGTCCGGGTCGCGGGCGGTACCTTCGCCGCCAGAGCGGAGTGACCACCACGCGGCTCTCGAATGGTTCTCCCGGTGTTCCTGGTGCTCCCGGGCTCGGGAGCGTGCTCACGGCCGTCGAGCGGGACAGCCGTCGAACGGGACAGGAGAACTCACATGACCGATCTTGACCGTCAGCGGAGCCCCACCGCTGGGCCCGGTTCGGGCGGTGTTCCGGAGACCACGCCAGGGACTACCGCGGGTACTGCGCCGGGACCGACCTCCGGGGCCGCCGCGGGTGTCACCCCGGGGACCACTTCCGATCTCACCTTCGAGGCGGCTCGCGCGGAGCTGGAGGATGTCGTCCGCAGGCTGGAGGCCGGGGGATGCGCTCTCGAGGAGTCCCTCGTGCTCTGGGAACGCGGCGAGGAACTTGCCGCCCTCTGCCAGCGCTTCCTCGACGGCGCCCGGGCCCGCCTCACCCCCGCCCCGACCTCCGGACCTTCCTGAATCCCACCGGCCCGGTGCGCACACATTCGGTGGGGTCGGTCGGGACGCCCGGGCTCCGGGGGGCCGTAGGGTCGGGTTCCGAGGTTCGGCGGGTGATGGTCGTCGAATCCGAACGCCGTCGGGCACATGCCGTCGGGCACGGACGTCCAGTGCGGACATTGAGTCACGGACGTCTCATGCGGACGTCGAGTACGGACGTCGTCGGATCAGGGCGGCGTCGGATCGGAAGATGAGGGCGTGGCGCGTCAACGCGGTCAGGAAACAGTCCGGGACATGGTGCTCTCCCTCGCCGTGGTGCTGGCGGGAGTGGCGGTGTTCTACGTCTTCGTGATGCCGCACGGTGGCGAGGATCCCGAGGTGAAGGTCGTGGACACGGAGTCCACGCTGGTGCCGTACGCGCGCCAGGCGCCTTACCCGGCCTCGGCGCCCCAGGACCTGCCCGACTTCTTCAAGCCGACGTCGATCCGGATGAAGCTGCCCTCCGGTGGGACCAGCGACGGAGACACCACTCAGATCACGATCGGGTACGTCATCGACCGGCCGGGCGACCGGACCTACACCCGGTTCATCCAGAGCAACGCCCCGGACGCGGTCCAGGCGATTCTCGGTGACCGGCCCACCACCGGGGCCGTGAGCGTCGCCGGTGAGGAGTGGGATGAGCGACGTGACAGCGACGGGCATCTGGCGATCACGCGTGTGGCCGACGGTGTGACGACGATTGTCGACGACGGTGGCGGCCCCGGGGCAGCCGACCGGGCCGACCTCGAGACGCTCGCCGCCGCCGTCCGGCCGCTCGACACCGGAGCGTCAGCCGCGGTCGCCAGCCCCGCCGCCTGATCAGCAGCAGGACCAGGACGGCACCAGCAGGACGGCACCAGTAGGACCAGGACGGGGATTGGCGGCGTTTGCGACGCCAGGCGAGCCGCTGCGGGCCCTGCCGATGTCGCGATCGCGAGCCGGCTCGGAGCGGGCTCGGAGCGGGCTTCCGGCGCGGCCGTCCCGTGGGCGGGATGCACTGGCCTGGAACGACTCCGGGCGCTGGAACGGCTCGGGTACAGAAACGACTTCGGGTGGCCGTCACGCCCCCTCCGCGTGACGGCCACCCGTATCGACCTGTATGACGCGGTTCCTCCGGGGAAGGTTGCGCGCCCATCCAAAGAATTTTCCGGGCTTCCGCCCGGTCGTCGGCGACGCGGCCTCCGCAGCCAGCCGCCGGCCTCATCACGGACCCGGAAACAGGCTGGTCACAGGGCTGGTCGTGGCGGTAGCGGCCCGGTCGCGGGCTGGTACTTCGGCGGCTACCGGCGGCGCGTGACGCCGTGTCGAACTACGCTCCTCCCGTGGCTGCCGAGACCCCTTCCGTGCCCGAGTCGTCCGTGCCCGAGTCCCTCGCCGTCCAGGGCCAGGCGCCCGACAGGAACCTCGCTCTCGAGCTGGTCCGGGTGACCGAGGCCGCGGCGCTCGCCGCCGCCCGCTGGGTCGGGCGTGGTGACAAGAACGGTGCTGACCAGGCGGCCGTGGACGCGATGCGCCGGCTCGTCGGGACGGTGTCGATGCGGGGCGTCGTCGTGATCGGCGAGGGGGAGAAGGACGAGGCCCCCATGCTGTTCAACGGCGAGGAGGTCGGCTCCGGCGAGGGCCCCGAGTGCGACGTCGCGGTCGACCCGGTGGACGGGACGACGCTGACGTCCAAGGGGATGAACAACGCGGTGTCGGTGATGGCGGTCAGCGAGCGTGGCTCGATGTACGACGCCAGCGCCTGTTTCTACATGGAGAAGCTGGTCACCGGGCCGGAAGCGGCGAGCGTCGTCGACATCGACGCCTCGGTGGAGGACAACGTCCGCGCGGTGGCGAAGGCCAAGGGCATTCTGCCGCGGGATGTCACGGTCGTGGTGCTGGACCGCCCTCGGCACGCCGAGCTGGTGGAGAACATCCGCACGGCCGGGGCGCGCGTCAAGCTGATCTCCGATGGTGACGTCGCCGGCGCGGTCATGGCGGCCTCGGCGGACACCGGGGTGGACATGCTGCTCGGCATCGGCGGAACACCCGAGGGGATCATCGCCGCGTGCGCGGTGACCTGCATCGGCGGCGTCATCCAGGGCCGGCTCTGGCCGCAGGACCGCGCCGAGCGGGCGAGGGTCCTGGACGCCGGGCACGACCCGGACCGGGTCCTGCACACCCGGGACCTGGTGAACAGCGAGGACATCTTCTTCGTCGCCACCGGCATCACGGACGGCGAACTGCTCGCCGGGGTGCGGTACCGGCCGGGCGGTGCCAACACGTCGTCGCTGGTCATGCGCTCGCGTTCGGGCACGATCCGGCGGGTCGACAGCCAGCACCAGCTGACCAAGCTCCAGGCCTACTCGACCGTCCCGTTCTGAGCCCGGCCGATGCCCACTCTCGTCCGAGGAGCCAGGGCCCGGCGGCGGCTGACGGCTCCGATCGGACGGGCGGTGGCGCGGCTGGACCGGCCCGGCCCGCATGGCAGCGCGGCCGAGATCCGGACGCTTCCGCAGGCGCTGCGGCGGTTTGTCGCCCACCCGCGCCCGCCGGTGCTCCTCGGGTGTGTGGGCGCGGTCGGCGCGGTGCGGGCCGTGCGTGGTCCGCTGCGGCGCCGGGACGTCGTCACGGCCGCGGCCTGCCTCGCCGCGCAGCCGTTCGTCGAGTGGGCGGTGCACCGCGGCCTGCTGCACGCCCGGCCGGGCGGCCGGCTCGGGTCGGTCGGCTACCAGCTCGCCGGCTACGGGCACGAGCAGCATCACCGTGATCCGACGAACCTGGACACGATGTTCCTGCGGCCCCGGGAGGTGACGGCAGGCGGGGCGCTCGCCGTCGGCCTCGCGGCGCTGGGCCCGCCGGCTGTCGGCACCGCGGCGGTGTGCGCCGGGCTGGGCGCACTGGCCTACGACTGGACGCATTTCCTCGTGCACACGGCCGTCCGCCCGTCGAACCGGTTCTACCGGCGGGTCTGGCGCGGGCACCGGCTGCACCACTATCGCAACGAGCGGTACTGGCTGGGTGTGACGAGCCCGGTCGCGGACATGGTGCTCGGCACCTCGCCCGCCCGTGACGACGTGCCCGTCTCGCCGACGGCCCGCGGTGCCGCCCGGCTACGACCTGCGTCCAGCAGTGGTGTGATGCACCTCATAGTGTGCGGTGTCGTGGCCGACTGACCGGTGCCTCCGCGCGCGGGCCTGCCCGGCGAGGCTGATCAGCAGGCCGCCCAGCGCGTCCGCCTGCGCGTCCAGCGTGTGGTGGGCGACGACGCTCGCCCGCGCGCGGGCGCCGAGCAGCTCGGCCAGCGTCTGGTCGTCGAGCACCCGGGCGAGCTTCGCGCTGAGGTCGGCCACGTCGTCCTGGCGGGCGAGCAGGCCGGTCGCTCCGTCGGTCACGATCTCCGGGATGCCCGCGGTCGGGAACGCCACCACCGGCCGCCCGCACGCCTGCGCCTCCAGCACGTTCAGTGGCAGCCCCTCCAGGCTCGACGCGAGGACCAGGACATCGGTGGCGCGCAGCAGGTCGCCGATGTCCGAGCGCGGCCCCAGGAACAGCACCCGGTCACCGAGCAGTTCGGCGCCGAGCCGGCGCAGCGACTCCCCGGACGCCGGGTCGAGGCTGGGCGCGCCCGCGACCGCCAGCCGCGTGGACTTCAGGTGGTCCGGCAGCGCGGCCACCGCGCGGATCACCTTGTCGACGCCTTTGCGGGGGTCCAGGCGGGACATCGCGAGGACCAGCGGCGCCGCCGGGTTCGTCGACAGGCTGGCCCGCACGGCCGGGTCCGCCGGGCCGGGGCGCAGCGCGTCGGTGTCGACCCCGTTGCGGATCACCACCGCGCGTCGGGCGGCCCACCCCGGCAGCGACGCCGCGACCGCGCCGCTCACCGCCACGGACCGCGCGGCCCCCCGGACGGCCAGCCCGCGCAGCCGGCCGGCCAGGTCCGGCTCGTTCTCCTCGTGCAGCAGCAGCAACGCGGGCCGCCGGCACAGCGCCGAGGCCCCGACGGCCTCCAGATGCGACCAGCGGCTGTTCGCCTGCAGGACGTCGACGCCGAACCGCCGGGCGAGCCGGGCCGTCCGGGCCGCCATGACCGCCGTCCGGCCGGATTCGCGCAGTACCAGCGCGGGGCTCGGGCGGCCGTCCGGGCGGCGCAACCTCCGGTCCGCCGGCACTGGCAGGACGGCGTGGTGCCGCCCGGACGCCCGCCAGGCCGCGCCCGTCGCGCTGTCCTCCGGTGCGGCGAGAATCTGCTCGATCCCGCGTCGCTCCAGCAGCGGGGCGAGCCTCAGCAGGAAGCGCTGGGCGCCCCACAGCCCCTCACCCTGCTCGACGATGAGGACCCGTGCGGCCGGCTGTTCCTCCACGCCACGGCAGGTTACGGAAAGTCGGCCATCGTGTCGCTACAGTGACCGAGATGGGTGACTGACTCCCGGCGCGAACCTGGCCATCCGGGCGCGTCTCCCGCCGCGGCCGGCCGCCTCGGGGCGGCGGTCGACGGCGGCCGGCGCGACTCCGGCGGGCCGGGATTGCCCGGGGGCCTCGGCGGCTGGCCCGGCGGCGCGCTCGCGGCGCGCCGGCAGGCGGACCACAGGCGCCACGGCGACCACCCGGCCGAGCAGCAGCGCGAGCGCGGCCCCCTCGGCCCCCCAGGCCGCCAGCATGATCGGGAGCACGGCCACCAGAACGACCAGCCCAGCCACCGTGGCCCCGCGCCGGATCACCGGCCGCGCGGCCGCCCGCCCCCCGCTGGACGGCTGGGCGCCGGTTGGCAGGGCGTCGATCGCGAGGGTGGCCAGGAGCAGGCGGAGCCCGGCTGTTCCCTGATCGGCGTACTCGTCGCCGAGCACGGCCAGCAGCAGCGGCGCGGCGACCAGCGCGACGGCCACGCACGGCAGCGTCGCGGCCCCACGGCCGCCGGCGAACCCGCCGACGGCCAGGATGGCGAGCACGGCCAGGGCGAAGGCGGCGCTCGCCGGGCCGACCTGGTGATCGAGGACGACCAGGGCCAGTCCGGCCGCCGCCGCCGACCAGAGCACCCGCGTCGCAGGCTCCGGCGCGGCCGGCGCGGCCGGCGCGGCCGGCGCGGCCGGCGCGGCCGGCTCGGCCGGCTCGGCCGTGAGTGACGCGAGCGATCGCCGCGCCGCCTCATCCACCGGCGCCCGCCCGACCGGCGTCCTGCCGAACAGGGTCCTGCCGAACGGAGTCCTGCTGGGCGGAGCTGTGGGCAGTGCCGAGAACGGTGACCGCGGGGTCGGCGCCTGCGGCGACCTCGTCGGTGGTAGCGAGGGTCGCCGTGACCTGGGCGGTCGCTGGGGGCCCTGCGCCCACCGCTGCGCGCTGGGCCGGACCACTGATCCTCGCTCCGACGGCGACCCGGCAGCGGGGAGCGAGCCGGGAGCGGGTTGCGATCCGTGGGTCGGGAGCGATCCCGGAGCGGGTTGCGATCCGCGGGCTGGGAGCGATCCGGAGCCCGGGCGTGACCCGGGAACCGGCGGCTCCCACTCCGGCACGGGGACGGCTCGCGCCGCCGTCGTCGTCCGCCGGGGGGCGCCGAGCCGCCGGACGGGGCGCTGCCGCCCCGCCGGGGTGGCCACACGGGATGAGGCGAGGCCGGGGTCCGCGTCCGTCCGCCAGAGCAGCCATCCGCAGCGTGGACCGGCCGCCAGGGCGACCGGCGCCAGCCACGCGAGCAGGGCCACGTGAGCATGCCCCGCCCCGCCCCGCGCCGCGACGTCCGCGGCGAACACCAGCGCGCCCACCCGGACGGCGCCCAGCGCCACCCACGCCCCCGCGGCGACCAGAATCCCGGCCGCCGATGTGCGGCGGTTCGGTGAGTCCTGGGACGCGTTGAACCGCCACACGTCGGGGCGTGCCGGCCAGAGGGCGACGCTGGCGGCCGCCAGCGGCAGGAGGATGAGGAAACCGGGGGTGGCGGAGAGGAAGGCCAGGCTTGGGATCAGCGATCCACCGGCCCAGGCCAGGGTGACCGCTCCGAGCGCGGCCAGGGCTCCGGCTCGCAGCCGGTGCCGCGCGCCGGGTCCGGGCGCGGCGGCGCGCGCGAGCGAGACGACGACCCGCAGACCCAGCACGACGGTGGCGTCCGCGGCGACGTCTACCGCCGGGACCCGGTGTGCCGCCCAGGCCCAGAAGGCGACCGCGAGCAGCGCGGCCGTCACCGTGGTGACGGCCGCGGCTGCGGCGGTGGTCGTGCCGGTGGTGGCCGCGCCGGCGCTCGCGGGCCGGCCGCGCCCGCTCCGCCGTCCCGCGCCGCCGCGCGCGCCCGCCGACGAGGCCGTGGTCACAGCGGTGGGAGGGTGGGTTGGCCGGGCGCGGGGAGACGGGTCCCCTCGGCGATGTGCGGCGCGAACCGGGGGCGGTACGCGCCGGCCAGCCGCGCCGGCGCCCGGGCCGGGACCCGCGCCCCCAGCACCGACGAGACGAGCCTGGTCCGCGGCCTGGCCGGGACCGTGCGCGGCAGCGTCCGGCCGATCCCGTCCAGCCAGGCGCGCACGCGGTGGTCGGCGAGACCGCCGTCCACGGTCAGCCTGGTAATGGCGAACGGGTCGTCACCCTGGTGGGACAGCGCCTGCCCGATGGCGCACGCGCCGCCGTATCCGGCCGCGATCACCAGCTGGCGCGCGGTCGGGTCCCAGCCTCCGCGGGGATAGGCGAACGAGCGTGGCTCGTCGCCGGTGATCGCGGCCAGCCGCCGCCGGCTCAGCGTGATCTCCGCGGTGACGTCGGAGCGCTGCAGACCGTCGAGCCGGCGCCCGCTGTGCCCGGCCGCGCCGATCTCGACGCCCATCTCGTGCAGGCGGCGCACGTCCCCCTCGCTGAGCATGCCGGGTGTCCCGAGCCGGGAGGTGGTGACGAAGACGGTGGCGGCGAGGCCTCGTTCGGCCAGCTCACGGGCCGCGACGAAGGTCTCCGCGTGATCGCCGTCGAAGGTGATGACGATCGCGTCGGGCGGCGCGTCGGCCGAGCGCAGCGCCGCGCAGTAGTCCATGACGGTCATGAAGTGGCGACGGGATCTCTGGATCATGCGACGATGGCGCGCGAAGACGGCGGGCGTCACCGTCGATCTCCGCGGCGCGTGGCCCGTGGGATCGGCGGCAACGTCGTAGCGCAGTATCGGGACCGGCCGCGGCCGGTTGGCCGCGCCGTTGCGACCGCGTGCCCGGCCGGCCGCCGCCGAACGGGCCGTGGCTCCGGCTCCTTCGTTGTTTTCCTCGCACGTCGCGGTGGTGGCGGATTTCGGGGAAGACACTTTTCGCCCCTCCAGCGGTCCCCGGGCCGCCCGCTTTACTCGGGTCGGCTCATATCGCGGAATGTAACCGGTTGGCGTCCAGCGGAATCTAGCACGAGTGATTGCTGCCTGTAGTAGCGCCATTACGGCCAGGCGATGTGTATTAAGAGGTGAGCTGAAATCGAACGGTTAACGGCGCGTCATCGGTGAGTGGCCGCGCTTCCGTTCGGCACCTGCGGGCGACGGTGTTCCTGTGTCCTGCTGAAGAAATTTAGATCATCTGTATTCGAGAATTCCGAATACTGCATTACATGCGGGTGCCCGGGCAGCGACCTCGATGTCGCTGTCCCGCGTCGCGCCGGGTGCCGCCGTCCAGCGGTGCCGCCGGCATGGCGGGCGGTGGTCACGGCAACCGCTGACCGGGCGGCGACCGCCAGGGCGATCACTGCCGGAACAGCTGATGTCAGGACCCCGCCATGAGGGCGGTCGCCACCACACCCGACACATGACGGCCGTCACGGCCGTCAAGCGCCGGGATCGACCATGCCCCGGTCGACGTCCTCCGGATGGACGTCGCTACGGCGGTGGCGCACCCGGAACGACCGGTGCGGCGACGCACCCGGGTGAACCGTGGGCAATCGCATTCGCCGCAGTCGCTGTGTGGTCGGTAATGTCGGTGCGAATCCCGCGTGTGGCCGCACCGGCACGCCCGCCACCAGGGGCGACGAGTGCGCCCCTGGTAATCCGGCGTGTTGGGCACGTCGTGACAGTACTGCACGGATCCGCCGGTCCGGATGTTGCGATGGCGACGTTCGGGTGCCCATCGGTGGGGGATCACCGCGCTGACCTCAGTAAAGCCCAGGCGTGCTAACCCGTGAACAATGCGGGTGAACGACGTGAATGGCGCCTTGGTGTGTCGGCCGGGCCCGGCTGACCCCGTGAAGCGGTGATCGGTGTGATCCGCACGGTGGCGGGCGGGGTCCTGGGCGCGGCACATTGCGGTGGCGGCGGGCGGCTGCCCTGGACGCCGGCACCACGCGGTCGCATCGTTCGCCGGGGATCGCGGCCCGCGGCAGTGGGCCACGGAAAGGGCACCGTCGGAGCGAGGGGCCGTCGGAGAGCGGCGGCGGAGCGCGCGCTACCGGGGCGGGCTCTACCGGGGCGGGCTCTACTGGGGCCGGCGCCTGCGGGCCGCGGCCGACTGGGCGAGCGAGCGCTGGCGCTCGCGCCGCGCGACCTGCGCCCGGCGCCCGCGCACGGCCGCGATCAGCGTCACGAGGACGACCGCCGTGAGCAGCACGGGAGCGTGCAGGATCATCTCGGAGCCGATGTCGATCGCCCGGTTGCGCAGCCCGGCGCTTCCGTCGCCGGCCGCGGGGTTCAGGAAACCGACCACCACCGTGATCACGGCATACGCCAGCGGCGGCATGATCACGACACCGATCAGGTCGTCAACATGGACCCGCACCGCGGCCAGCACGCAGGCGGCCACAAACAGGACACCGAAGACGTAACTGAGATTGTCGAAGAGGAGCGAGTCGACCGCGGCGCCGATTCCGCCGACCACCACGGCGACCAGTCCCGCGCCGAGCGCGGTCAGGCCCCGGCGCGTCCCCGTGACGACGGTGGGGGGCGGCGGTGATCCGGACCGCGTGCGCGGGCCGGGCGGGTACGAATCATCCGGCACTCGGGTACGCCCGGACCTTCCCGGCGGTCCGGCGGGCTGCCGGTGAGGCGGCGTACTCACCCAGGCAACGTACCGTCCCAACTTTGCGGCTGCGTCAGGGCGATAGGTCAGAGAAGTGAGCGCGTCTTGGTAGCTGCACTTTCGGCATTCCGTTATGCACGATGAGCTACCGATCGGTATGACCCGCCGCCATCGGACGGATCGGGCGGGACCGGCCGTCCGGCCGTCCGCGGACGTCGGCCCGACGGCCCGGCGACCCGGAAGTCCAGCGGAGAGCGGGGATCGTGCCTCGTCCCGGCCGATCCCAGGCCGTTGCGACGGCCGCCGCGCGCCACCCGTCCCGGCCGGGCGGCGCGCGGCGGCGAAATACTCTGCCCACGAATGATCCGATGGTGGCGCCGCGGCCATGCGGGCGGCGCGGTGGCGCCGCGACCGTGCCGCGGCCGGGTCGCGGTGGCATCGCTGTGGCGTCGCGGGAGCGGCGGTGGCATTGCGACCGGGACCTCCGCGATCGGGGCCGGGCGCGATCACCCGTAGACTGCTCGGTCATGGGTCTGTCGATAGGCATCGTCGGGCTGCCCAACGTCGGCAAGTCCACGCTTTTCAATGCCCTGACCCGTAACGAGGTCCTGGCGGCGAACTATCCGTTCGCGACGATCGAGCCCAACGTGGGCGTGGTCGGCGTGCCGGATCCGCGGCTCGCGAAGCTCGGCGAGGTGTTCTCCAGCGCGCGGGTCGTCCCCGCGACGGTGAGCTTCGTCGACATCGCCGGGCTGGTCAGAGGCGCGTCGGAGGGTCAGGGCCTGGGTAACCGCTTCCTCGCGAACATCCGCGAGTCGGATGCGATCTGCCAGGTCGTGCGGGTCTTCTCGGATCCTGACGTGGTCCACGTCGAGGGAACCGTCGACCCGTCCGCGGACATCGAGACCATCAACACCGAGCTGGTGCTGGCCGATCTTCAGACCATCGGCGCCCGCCTGCCCAAGCTGGAGAAGGAAGCCCGCCTCGACCGGTCGAAGCAGTCCCTGCTCGCCGCGATGAAGGCGGCGCACGAGGTGCTCGACGCCGGCCGGCCGCTGTCCAGCGAGCCGTCGATCGACCGCGCGGAGCTGCGTGAGCTGTTCCTGCTCACCGCCAAGCCGTTCCTCTACGTCTTCAACGTCGACGAGGACGTCCTGGCCGACCCCGGTAGACACAAGGAGCTCGCCGACCTCGTGGCCCCCGCCGACGCGGTGATCCTGTGCGCGAAGGTCGAGGCCGAGCTGATCGAGCTTCCCGAGGCCGACGCGGCCGAGCTGCTGGCCTCCCTCGGCCAGGAGGAGAGCGGGCTGGCGCAGCTCGCCCGGATCGGCTTCCACACCCTGGGCCTGCAGACGTACCTGACCGCGGGCCCCAAGGAGTCCCGGGCCTGGACCATCCCGGCCGGAGCCACCGCTCCCGAGGCGGCCGGAGTCATCCACAGCGACTTCCAGCGCGGCTTCATCAAGGCCGAGATCGTCTCCTACGACGACCTGATGGCCGCCGGCTCCATGGCCGCGGCGCGCGCTGCCGGCCGGGTCCGCATGGAGGGCAAGGACTACGTCATGGCGGATGGCGACATCGTCGACTTCCGCTTCAACGTCTAGCCAGTTCCTCGCTCGAGCCTGACCGCGGGTCGCCGCGGGGCCTGGACGAGCCGGGCCGCCCGGGGGAGCACCGAGACGGCGGCCTCGGCCGGACCGCGCCGGCCGGTCATGTGCCAGAGCGTCGCGGCCGCGAGCGCGACGACCACCTGGAGCACATACGACCTGGTCGGATCGGTGGGCAGCACGCCGGTGGCCATCACCACCACGTGCAGCGAGTAGAAGGTGAGCGTCATCGCGCCGACGGCCGCGAGTGGCCGGACCAGCGGGACCCGCGCCACCAGCAGGGCAAGGCCGAGTAGCGCCAGTGCCGTCCCGGTGGTGTGCGCCAGGTCGAACGGGGTCGTCGAGTGCGGCGTGTCGACGGCCAGCCACCAGGCGCTGTCGGTGGGCGTAGCGCCGTACAGCCCGGAGTCGATGAACCAGCCCTGTGGCAGTGAGCCCACACCGGGAACCTCGGCCGGGTTGGCGAGCTCGGCGCGCCCGCCGAGCGGCTCCAACAGCAGCCAGGACGCGGCCGCCGCCGCGAGGGCGAGCGCCAGGCCGCCGACGAGCAGCCGGGTCGCCACCCGGCGTGAGCGCAGGTCCGCGTGGGCGACGGCCATCCCGACGCAGATGTAGCCCAGCCAGGCGAACACGGGGTAGACCCCGGTGATCGCCAGCTTCGCGAGGAGATGGCCCGGCTCGCCCAGCGCGGCGAACGTGGGCGACGACAGGTCCGACTCGGGCAGGTCACCGCGCACGAACTGGCTGACGACGGGCTCCGCGAAGATCGCCAGGACGGCGACCGTCATCAGTACCGGCACGGATGCCCGCAGCAGCGGCAGCGCCAGGACGAACAACAGCGCGTAGTAGACCAGGATCACGGCGATACCAGAGTCGGCATAGGCGAGGCTCAGGCCGAGTGCCCCGATGCCGAGCGCCCGCAGGAACACCGAGAGCCGGGCCTGGCCCGCGCTCTGTCGTCGGGTGGACAACACCAGAGCCACACCGGCGAGTACCGCGAACGCGGCGGCGGCCCGCCCCGCGGCCAGGGTGAACGCGGGCGAGACCGCAGGGTCGTCCGACGCGGTGTCGGTGAAGGGGGGATAGACGTGGGTCGCCACCATGCCGAGCAGCGCTACGCCGCGAGCGATGTCGACACCGACGATCCGTCCGGACCGGGGTGGATTCTCGCCGTCCATGTCTCCAGCGTCGCAGGTGGCGGCTCGTCGGGGTTGGACGGTCGGCCCTGTCGCCGTCCGATTCGCCACTGACGGCCCCGTTTCCGTCGGGTGCGGTTAGGGTTCGGCGAGTGACGGACAGCGGGTCGCCATCGACGGCGGACGCCGCGCCGGTATTGCGCTGTGAGGGCCTCGTCCGGCGCTTCGGCGAGCGGACGGCGGTGGACGACATCAGCTTCTCCATCGCCCCCGGTGAGACGTACGGGCTGCTCGGCCCCAACGGAGCGGGCAAGACGACGGCGATCTCGATCATCGCCGGGGTCCTCGCCGCCGACTCCGGCTCGGTCGTCGTCGCCGGCCATCCGATGCGGACCGACGCCGGCCGCGCCCGCGGCGCGATCGGTCTGGTCCCGCAGGAGCTGGCGCTCTACCCGGACCTGACCATCCAGGAGAACCTGCGGTTCTTCGGCCGGCTGCAGCGGATGCCCCGCCGCCACCTCGCGCGGCGCATCGACGAGGTCCTCGAGGTGGTCGGCCTCGCCGACCGTGCCAAGGACCGGGTCGACGTCTGCTCCGGTGGGATGAAGCGGCGGGCCAACATCGCCGTCGGACTCCTGCACGAACCGCGGCTGCTCATCCTCGACGAACCGACCGTGGGCGTGGATCCGCAGAGCCGGCATCAGATCCTCGCCAGCGTCGAGGCACTCGGCGGCGCCGGTCTCGCGGTGCTGTACACGACCCACTACATGGAGGAGGCCGAGCGGCTCTGCGACCGGCTGGGCATCATCGACGCCGGCCGGATCGTGGCCGAGGGCACCCGCCGCGAGCTGGTGGAACGCATCGGCGAACACGACCGGGTCGTCGTCACGGCGGCCGGTCCGACGGCCGAGTTCGCGGCGGCGGCGGGCGAGCTTCCCGGCGTCCACGCGGCGCGGCCGGTCGACGGCGGTCTGGAGGTGCTCGCGGACTCCGCCGCGGCCCTGCTGGCGCCGCTGGTCACCACCGGTGAGCATCTCGGGGTGACCATCGCCGGCATCGAGGTCGTCGAGCCCGATCTGGAGGCCGTCTTCCTCCACCTGACCGGCCGGGCGTTGCGTGACTGAGCGGCGTCCGGAGCGCGCTCATCCGGTGCTCGTCATCGCCGGCGTCGACCTGCGGCGGCGCCTGCGGAACAGATCCGCGCTGGTCATGGGCTTCGTCGGGCCACTCGTACTGGCGGGTGTCTTCGGCCTGTTGATCAGCGGGACGTCGTCGGTGACGTTCACGATCGGGGTGGTCGACCAGGACGGATCCGACCTCACCCGTGATCTCGTCGCGGACCTGACCGCACCGGCTCGCGGCGATGCCGGCCCGGTGCGTTTCGCGACGCTGGCGGATACGGCGGCAGCGGAGCGCGGGGTGGACGACGGAGATGTCGACGCGGCTCTCGTCCTGCCGGCGGGGTTCGGGGCGGCGGCCGGTGGCGGAGCCATCCGCGCTGGCCAGGCCGCGGGCGACGGGGCGGCCGGCGTCGCCGACGATGACGGGGCGGCCGGCGCCGGCGGACCGGACGAGGAGGGGGCGGGGCGGGGCGGTGCCACGACCATCACCGTGCTGCGGGATCCGGCGTCGCCAATCGCCGGTCAGGTCGCCGATTCCGTCGCGGCCGGCGTCTCGGCGTCGTTCAACCAGGTCGGGCTCGCGCTCGCGGACGTGGCACGCCGTACCGGGCGCCCGCCGAGCGCCGCGGAGGTCGCCGCCGCCCGCGACGCGGTCCCCGTCCTGACCCTGCGGGAGAGCGGTGTCTCCGGGACGGGCGTCGATCCCGCCGCGTTCTACGGCGCAGCCATGGGGATGCTCTTCCTGTTCTTCACGGTCGGGTTCGTCGCGCGCTCGCTGGTGAACGACCGTGACGCGGGCATCCTCGACCGGATCCTCGCCGCGCCGGTCCGGCCCGGAGAACTCATCGCCGGCCGCGCGCTGGCGGTCGCCGCGCTCGGGACGTCGGGTCTGGTGACCGTGTGGGTGGTCACCACGGTCGCCTTCGGCGCCCACTGGGGACCCACGGCAGGCGTGCTGCCGGTGCTGGTCGCGACGGTGCTGGCCATCGCCGGGGTGACGCTGCTGGTCGCCTCGCTCGGCCGGACTGAGCAGCAGGTCGGAGCCCTGACCTCGCTCGTGGCGTTCGCCCTCGCGCTCGCCGGCGGGAACTTCTTCGGCCCGGGGCCGAAACCCGCGGTGCTCGACCGGATCTCGCTTTTCACACCGAACGGCTGGTCGCTGCGCATCCTGTCGGATCTGGCGGCCGGGGTGGCGACCGTCGAATCGGTGCTGACGGCGGTGGCCGTACTGCTCGTCGTCGCCGTGGTCACGGGAGGCGCCGGCATGATCCGCGTGCGGCGGGTGATCTTCCGGTGACAGCGGAGACCGCCAGCCACCGGGCCGGTCCCGGTCCCGGTCCCGGCTCCGGCTCCGGCTCCGGGGGGACCGGCGGCCGCGGTCGCGGCCCGGGGCGTCCGGTTGGGTTCCCCGGCGCCTGGCTGCGGCTAGTGGCGGCGTTCGCGTTCACCGCCGTCGTCTGGCGCTCGCTGTCCCGTGATCGGATGGCCCTGTTCTTCCTCCTGGTCCTCCCGGTCGCCGTGATGGTGGTGACGGGCGCGGCGTTCGGCGGGGCCGGTTCCATCACCGTGGCGGTCGTGCGCGAGGGCGACGGCCTGGTCACCACCGCGATCGAGGATCGCGTCTCCACCGCGGCGGGCCTGCGCGAACGGGCTGTCGACACCGTGCGTCACGCCCGTGACCAGCTCCGTCGCGGGGACGTGGACGCCGTCCTCGTGCTGCCGGCCGGCCTCGACGCAGCCGTGATCGCCGCCGCGGATCCCTCCCGTGTGTCCGCGGATGATCCTGGGGAGGTCGAGGTCCTCACCGACCTCGGCAGTGACGTGGGGATGACGGCCCGCACGACCCTGGCCGGCATCGTCCAGGACACCGCGGCCACCTTCACGGCCACGGCCGTGTCCGCGCGGCTGACCGGTGCTCCGGTGGCCGAGATCGCCGGGGACCTGGCCCGGACGGCGCCGCCGGTGGCGGTCGCCTCCCGCGACGTCGGAGCCGGTGCCGGCGTCGAGCCGAACCGGTTCTCCGAGGTCGCGCCGAGAAACCTGATCCTTTTCGTCTTCATCAACAGTCTGGCGAGCGCCGCGTTCATCGTGAGTGTCCGCCGCTCCGGGGTCCTGCACCGGGCCGCCTCGACCCGGTCGGGGGTGCCGGCCCTGCTGGCCGGGCTTGTCCTCGGCTGGCTCGTGCTGGCTCTCGTCCAGTCCGCGCTGATCGTCGCGGTGGGGGCGTTCGCGTTCGGCGTCGACTGGGGTGATCCGCTCGCCGGCGGGCTGCTCCTGCTGGCCTTCGCCGGCGTGGGGTGTGGCGGGGGCCTGGTCGTGGGCGCGATCGGGCGCGACCCCGAGCGGACCTCGTCCATCACGCCGTTCGTCGGCATCGTGCTGGGCGCGATCGGGGGGTGCATGGTTCCCCTGGAGTTCTTCCCACCGGCCATCGACGCAGTGGCGCATGTGACACCCCACTACTGGGCGGTGACCGGATGGGATGCTCTGATCATCGACGGTGCAGGCCTCGCGGACGTCGGCGTCAATCTCGCGGTGCTCGCGGTGATGGCGGTCGCGCTGTCGGCGACCGCGGCCGCGATCCTGCGCCATCAGCTCGCGCGGGGCTGACGAGCCACACCCGCTCGCGCGGGCTGACGAAACTGTGGCGGCGTGCGCGGCTGAGAAGGTGACCGTGAGCGCAGCCGGGATCGTGATCACGGGTCCGGTCGGCGCTGGCCGCACCGTGACCACCGGTGCGGGAGCGTGGACGGCGCGTGGGAGGGAAGGGCTCGGAAGTGATCTGTCATCTGGTGGGCCGAGACGCATGGGCGGCCGGTCCGGCGAACTACCGTCCGCCGAGCCTCGACGCCGAGGGGTTCATCCACTTCTCGGCTCCCGAGCAGGTCCTGGAGACGGCGAGCCGCTACTACTCGGGGCGCTCCGACCTGCTGCTGCTCGTGGTCGACCCCGAGCGGCTCACCGCCCCGCTGCGCTGGGAGCCGGCCAGCGGCGAGGACGACCGCGGCGGGGCGCTGTTCCCGCACCTCTACGGGATGATCGATCCGGAGGCCGTGCGGGCCGTCGTCCCGCTCCCGCCCACCGCGGAGGGCACCTTCGCGGTGATGCCGGGTCTGTGGTGACGGGTTCCGCCGGCGCCGTGCTCCCGAGCGGGGCGGCGCGCCGATGAGCTCGGCCAGCCGCCAGCCGCCAGCCGCCAGCCGCCAGCAGCTCGCTGATCAGCCTGGCGGCGCGTGCCGGCTGAGGACGACTCAGAAGGCGATGCCGGCGGACCTCAGGATGGCGGAGATCTTGCGCGCCAGCTCGACGTCCAGCTCGGTCACCCCACCGGCGGAGTGGGTCCAGACCGTGAAGACCGTGGTCCCCGGGCCGCTTTCCACGACCGGGTGATGATCCATCGCGTCGGCCTCGCGCATCACCTCGTCGACTACGGCCGTCGACTCGTCACCGTCGACAAGGATCTCGAGCTGGATCCGGTCGGCGTCGCCGATCCACCCGGGTAGTGCCTCCAACGCGGTGGATACGGCGCTGTTGTCCAGCCGTGTAGGCATCCGCGACTCCTTCACGTCCGTGAGCGGTGGTCTGGTCTGTGATCCGTGCCGGGCACGGGACCTGCCCGTCCTCGGCCCTTGCGCCGGATGCTGTCACCCAGAAGCGAGATCCGCCACCCTCCGCACACTCATCAGTCCCGTCGGCCACCACTCCGGGTCGCCCGGCCATGACTGGCCGGGTCGGCTCGGGTGGTCGAATCGGTTCCCCGGATGTGTGGCGACCGAGAAACACCATGGACTCCCTCGGCCACCACACATCGGTCGGAAGGGCTGCTGGAAGGGTGGCTGGTGGTGGAGAACCTGGTGGCGGACGGACGGGTGGCGGAAAGGCGGTCGGAGTTGGGAGCGGTGGAGGAGGGGCGGCTCGTGGTGGCCGTCGCGCTGATCGACGGTGCTCGGCGGGTGCTCGCTGCGCGGCGGGTGTCGCCGCCGTCGCTCGCGGGGATGTGGGAGTTCCCGGGAGGGAAGGTCGAGCCCGGGGAGGACGAGCTCGCTGCGCTGCGCCGCGAGTGCCGTGAGGAACTCGACGTGGAGATTGAGGTCGGGCGGCTGTTCGGGGAGATCGTGCTGCCCCGCCCGGGCTGGCGGATGCGGTTGTGGCTCGGGCGCGTCGCCGCGGGCGAGCCGGTTGCCGCCGAGCACGACGACCTGCGTTGGCTGGGCGTGGGCGAGCTGGACGACGTTCCGTGGCTGCCGGCGGACGCGCCGCTGGTCGATGCTCTCCGGGCGGAGCTCGCGGAGCCGGTGGAGCCGGTGGAGGGTTCTGTGGGGCCGTGACGGTCCGCCGCGCGCGGCCCGCGGCTGTGAGTCCGTACCATGGGAGTTGGACCGCGGCCGGGCAGACGTCGTTTCCCGGGCGGGTACCGCCCTCCGGGGCGCTGCCGAAGATCGCGGTCCCTCATCCGACGAACCGTCTCGGGGTCCTAGGGTAGTGCCCTGAAGCCCCATGTTGCCCCGGAGCTCATCACCGTGCCCGTACGCGCCGATCTTCGTAATGTCGCGATCATTGCCCATGTCGACCACGGCAAAACGACTCTTGTTGACGCGATGCTCCGGCAGTCCGGCGCGTTCGGTGAGCGTGGTGAGGCCACCGACCGGGTGATGGACTCGATGGACCTCGAACGCGAGAAGGGCATCACCATTCTCGCGAAGAACACCGCCGTACGTTTCGGTGACGTCACCATTAACATCATCGATACTCCCGGCCACGCCGATTTCGGCGGCGAGGTGGAACGCGGTCTCGCGATGGTCGACGGCGTCCTGCTGCTGGTGGACGCCAGCGAGGGCCCGCTGCCGCAGACCCGGTTCGTGCTGCGCAAGGCGCTCGCCGCCCGGCTGCCCGTCGTGCTCGTCATCAACAAGGTCGACCGGTCCGACGCCCGCATCAGCGAGGTCGTGGACGAGGCCTACGAGCTCTTCCTCGACCTCGACGCGGACGAGGACCAGATCGACTTCCCGATCGTCTACTGCAACGCCAAGGCGGGCCGGGCGTCCACGACCCGCCCGGAGAACGGCACGAGCCCTGACTCGCCGGACCTCAAGCCGCTGTTCGACCTGCTGCTGGAGGCCATCCCGGCGCCGTCCCACACCGAGGGCGCGCCGCTGCAGGCGCTGGTGACGAACCTGGACGCCTCGCCCTACCTCGGCCGGCTCGCGCTGTGCCGGGTGCACAACGGGACGATCAGCCGCGGCCAGACCGTCGCCCTGTGCCGGGTGGACGGCAGCCAGCAGCGGGTGAAGATCACCGAGATGCTGATGACCGAGGCCCTGGAGCGGGTCCCGGCCGAGCAGGCCGGCCCCGGCGACATCATCGCCGTCGCGGGCATCCCCGACATCATGATCGGCGAGACCCTGGCGGACGCCGAGGACCCGCACGCACTCCCGGTGATCACGGTGGACGAGCCGTCGATCAGCATGACGATCGGCGTGAACACCTCGCCGCTGGCCGGCAGGTCCGGCAAGAAGCTGACCGCGCGCCTGCTGAAGAACCGGCTGGACGCCGAGCTCGTCGGCAACGTCTCCATCCGGGTGCTGCCGACCGAGCGGCCGGACACCTGGGAGGTCCAGGGCCGTGGCGAGCTGGCGCTGGCCATCCTGGTCGAGCTGATGCGCCGCGAGGAGTTCGAGCTGACGGTCGGCAAGCCCCAGGTGGTGACCAGGGAGATCGACGGGAAGGTGCACGAGCCCGTCGAGCGGCTGACCATCGACGCCCCGGAGGACTACCTCGGGGTGCTCACCCAGCTGCTGGCGCTGCGCAAGGGCCGCCTGGAGCAGATGGTGAACCACGGGACCGGCTGGATCCGGCTGGAGTACCTCGTCCCGGCCCGCGGGCTGATCGGGTTCCGGACGGAGTTCCTCACCGAGACCCGCGGCACCGGGCTGCTGCACCACGTCTTCGACCGGTACGAGCCCTGGTTCGGTGAGCTGCGCACCCGTGCGACCGGCTCGATGGTCGCGGACCGGGCGGGGGTGGCGACCGCCTACGCCCTGTTCAACCTGCAGGACCGCGGGACGATGTTCGTCGCGCCGACGACCGAGCTCTACGAGGGCATGATCGTCGGTGAGAACTCCCGGGCGGATGACATGGACGTCAACCCGACCAAGGAGAAGAAGCTCACCAACATGCGGTCCTCGACCGGCGACGAGCTGGTGCGGCTCACCCCGCACCGTCAGCTCTCGCTGGAGCAGGCGCTGGAGTTCTGCCGCGAGGACGAGTGCGTCGAGGTGACCCCGGCGACGGTGCGCCTGCGCAAGGTGGCGCTCGCCGCGTCGGAGCGGGAGAAGCTGCGCTCGCGTCGCCGCACCGGCTGACAGCGACCCCCCGGAAGCCCGGGAAGTTCAGGAAGTCCGGGAAGCGGGCCTGCTCTCAGGGAGTCGGCCCGCTTCCCGCGGTGGGCTCGGTGCGCGGGGGCCGGTGGCGCTGGTCCGGGGCCGCATAGGGTCGCGGGGTGACGCAATCCGCCGAAACGGTGCGGCCGCCGCGCCGTGTGCTTTTCGTGCATGCCCACCCGGATGACGAGGTCATCTCGACCGGCGTGACCATGGCCTCCTACGCGGCTCGACCCGACACGCACGTGACTCTCGTCACCTGCACGCTGGGTGAGGTCGGCGAGGTTCTGGTTCCCGAGCTGATCAACCTCAGGTCGGATCTCGGTGACCAGCTCGGCGGGTACCGGATCGGTGAGCTCGACCGGTCCTGCGCCGAGCTCGGCGTCACCGACCACCGTTTCCTCGGCGGTGCCGGCCGGTGGCGGGACAGCGGCATGATCGACACGCCGGCCAACGACGATCCGCGCTGCCTGTGGCGCGCGGACCTCGACGAGGCGTCGGCGGCCCTGGTCCAGGTGGTGCGGGAGGTCCGTCCGCAGGTTCTCGTCACCTACGACGAGAACGGCGCCTACGGCCACCCGGATCACATTCGGGCACATGACGTGTCCGTCCGGGCCTTCGCAGATGCCGCGAATCCCGACTTCGCGCCGGAAGCCGGCCCGCCGTGGCAGATCTCCAAGTTCTACGAGACGGCCACGCCCAAGTCGTTCGTCCAGGCTGGTATCGAGTATTTCCGGGAGTCCGGGGGCGAGAGCCCGTTCGGCCCCGCCGAGTCCGCGGACGACATTCCGCTGGCGGTTCCCGACGAGCTGATCACCACCGAGATCCAGGCCGACGAGTACCTGCCCGCGAAGGTGGCGGCGATGCGGGCGCACCGCACCCAGATGGCGGTGGACGGCTTCTTCTTCGCGCTCGCCGACGGCATCGGCAAGCGGGCCTGGGCCGCCGAGCACTTCGTGCTGACCCGGGGTGAGCGCGGCCCGGGAACGGAACCCGGCGCCCGCGAAACCGACCTCTTCGCCGGCCTCCCCCTCTAGCCGCCCTGGCGCTTCGGGGCCGGGGCGGCGTGGGATGGGGTGGGGTGGTTATGCCGACGGCGGACGCCTCGGCGGCAGGATCCGCTCCTCGCTTGCGTTGATTGCAGTGCAACACTGTAATCGCGAGGAGGATCGGATGGACGCAGGCGCCACCGCCAACCCGGGCCCCGAGGACCAGATTGCACTCCCCGACGAGACCGCGCCGTCCGGTGATCGTGGTGAGGCGGCGCTGGACGCCTACTCCCGTGTGGTGACCCGGGTGGCCGAGCGGGTCGGGCCGAGCGTGGGAAGCCTGCGGGTGCGCACCTCGCGCGGCGCCGGAGCCGGTTCCGCGGTGCTGTTCACCGAGGACGGGTTCCTGCTCACCTCCGCGCATGTCGTCGAGGGACGTCCAGGCACCGGCCGGGCCGGCGAGCCGGTCGGCACGGTGGAGTTCGTCGACGGGACCGAGCGTGCCGTGGACCTGGTGGGAGCCGACCCGCTCTCGGACCTCGCCGTGCTGCGGGCCCGCGGCTCCACACCGCGCCCGGCCGAGCTCGGCGACGCGGCGACGCTGCGGGTCGGCCAACTCGTCGTCGCCGTCGGCAATCCGCTGGGACTGACCGGGAGCGTCACCGCCGGCGTGGTCAGCGCCCTGAACCGCTCGCTGCCGACCCGCTCCGGTTCGGCCGTGCGCGTCGTGGACGAGGTCATCCAGACGGACGCCGCGCTGAACCCGGGAAACTCCGGCGGGGCACTGGTCACCGCCGACGGCCGCGTGGTCGGGGTGAACACCGCCGTCGCCGGCGTCGGGCTCGGCCTGGCCGTCCCCGTGAACGCCACCACCAGGCGCATCCTCGCGGCACTGATCCGGGATGGCCGAGTCCGCCGCGCCTACCTCGGTGTCGCCGGTGCCCGGGTGCCGCTCCCGCCGGCCCTGGCCGAGCGGACGGGGCAACGCCACGGTGTGCGCCTCGCGGAGGTGGTACAGGGTAGCCCAGCCGGGCAGGCCGGACTGTTCACCGACGATCTCGTCCTGTCGATCGCCGGGACGCCCGTCGCCGGCCCGGGCGATCTCCAGCGACTGCTGACCGAGGACACCATCGGACAACCCGTCGAGATGACAGTCTGGCGTCGTGGCGCCCTCGTGGACGTCATAGCCGTGCCCCGGGAACTCGTAACCCCGTAGGGCACCGACCCGGAGAAGCCGGCAGCGGAACGGGGCCTGGCGCCGGGGCGGCCGGCTGGCGGGCGGTGCGAGATCGACGGTTCGGCCTCGGCGCGTGATCGGGCGGTCCATGGCCTACTGTCGGGGAATGCCCCGTCCGACGCTTGGCCACGGTCACGACGCGAGCGGTGATCCGGCTCCGTCGACGGCCTTGACGCCTTCGAAGGAGCGTTCCAAGCCGTCCGCGCGCCGGCAGGGGAAGGCCACCCCGGCCACCCCGGGCATCTCGGGCGCCGCTGCCGGCCGGGCCGTCCCGGCCGCCGCGGTGCCGGGGCCGCCCGAGGAGCCCCATCGTGCCTTCCTCGGTGTCTCGTACGCGTTCGGCATCGTGGCCGGGCTCGTGCTCGGGGTGTACGGCCTCGTTCTGGTGCCCTCCGGCCCGCGGCCGGGCGGGACGCTGATCTCCGTCGGCCTGCTGCTGGCGCTTTTCGGTAACACCGGGGTGCCGTTTCTGGTCCGCTGGCTGACCGGTACCCGGCTCGGGGCGATGATCCCGCTTGTCGGCTGGATCCCCGTCGTCCTGCTTCTCGCCTCGTCGCGTACCGAGGGCGACCTGCTGCTGAAGGCGACCGCTACGGGCTACCTCTTCCTGGGGATAGGCGTGTTCGCGCCGGTGGTCGTGGCCGTGTTCGGGCAGGCGCGGCGCGGCCTGACGGCGCTGCCGCCGCGTCCCCCGACGGTGCCCCCCCGCTGAGGGCGGCCGGGAGGAGCGTCCGCGCGTCGGCCAGATGACGGTGGGGCCGTGGGCCCTGCCGGGGTTGTGGCGATGGTCACCGAGGTGTCCCGACGGGGCGGTGGGGCCACTTCCGCCGCTGTAGCGTTGCCGCCGTGGCCAGCCCCGCGCGCCAGCCCCTGCCCGAACCCGCTCCGGCGGAGACGGCCCGCGCGCAGCCGTGCCCGGCCGAGCTCCAGCCCGGGCCCGACCTCCCCGCCGCCGGCTCCCCGGACGGCCCGGCGTCTCCGGACGGCCCGGCGTCTCCGGACGGATTGGCCGTGCCCGACGCGGCGGCGTTCCGCCGGGTGGTCGGCCGGTTCGCGACCGGGGTGACCGTCCTGACCACGGTTGTGGACGGGCACCAGCTCGCGATGACGGCCAACTCCTTCGTCTCGGTCTCCCTCGACCCGCTGCTCGTCCTCGTCAGTGTGCGTCAGGACGCCCGGTTCCACGCCCCACTCCTCGACGCCGGGGTGTGGGGGGTCTCGATCCTCGCCGCCGACATGGATCAGGCGTCCCGCGACTTCGCCCGCCGCGGCGCCGACCGGCCCACCGACGACGGGTACGGGGGCGACGGGCGGTCCGGCGGTGGCGGGGGGCAGCTCCTGGGCTGGCGGTACTCGCTCGGCGCGCGGACCGGGGTCGCCCTGCTGGAGGGCGCGCTCGCCGTCCTGGAGTGCAGGACCGTCGCGACGCATCCGGGCGGTGACCACACGCTGGTGATCGGAGAGGTGGTCGCGCTGGCGGCGCAGCGGCCGGATGCCGCTCCGCTGATCTTCTACGAGGGCTCGTACCTCTCGGCCGACCAGCCGGCTCGCTCGCGCCGGGCCGGCTCGTCCTCGTAAGCCTTCAGTTCAGGCGGGCGCGGGCGGCCGCGGCGGCGTGCCGGGCGGCCGCGGCGGCGGCGGGTTCCACGGTGGTGACCGCGTCGGCGAAGTTGGTCAGGTCCGCCGCGCCGCCGAGGAAGTCGCCCAGCCGGACGCGCAGCTCGCCCCGCTCGCGCCGCAGTACGGCGGGGTGGCGGGGCAGCAGGAGCGAGAGCTCCACCGCCCACAGCCTGGTGCGTGGGACGTCGGTGCGTGCCGCGAGCACCCGGATGTTGCTCAGGACCCTGGTGAGCAGGTCGTCCGGGGTCATCGGGGCGAGCTGGGCCCGGGTGAACGCCGCGCCGGCCGCGCGCACCCGTGCCGCCGCGTCGTGCACCGTCATGATCTCCCCCCCGGCGTACGGGTCGACGAGGACGTTCTCATGGGGCGCGCCCACCGCGACGATCACGTGGCCGGGCAGCCCGACGGCGTAGGCGGGGACGCCGATTCTGCGCGCGACCTCGATCCACACGATGGACAGCAGGATCGGCAGGCCGCGGCGCCGGCTGATGACCTCGGGCAGCAGCGAGGCCCGAACGTCGTCGTAGTCGGACTCGTGCCCGGCGAACCCGGCCCGCTCGCCGAGGGACTCCCGCAGCGCCTCGGCGGCGGCGCGCAGGTCGAGCCCAGTCAGCGTGCCCCCGCCTGCGTCGGTGCCCGCGTCGGCCGCGGTGCCCCGCTCCGCCGGTGTCCCGGAGGCGGCCCCGGGAACCGCCCCGGAGGTGGCCCCGGCCCCGGAAACGGCCTCAGAGGCGGCCCCGGCCCCGGAAGCGGCACCGGTGTCGGTGCCGGCACCAGCCGCGCCACGGCCCCGCGGAGCGGCCCGGCGGGCCGCGAGGAGGGCGGCGGTGTCGGTGGCCAGGGCGTCGAGGGCACGGGTCGTCTCGGCCGGGTTCGTCTCCGGGCCGGCCTCGGCGGCGATCAGATGGCACGCGAGTGCCAGGTCGACGGGTTCGCGGCGGACGACGGTGGCGAACATCCGCCTGCTGTGGGCGCTCACCGCTGGACCTCCACACTCGGGTCGGCGCCGCCCGGGTCGGCGCCACTCGCGTCCCGGTCGCCGCCATTGTCCCCGGTATCGTCGTCACCGGCGTCCGGGTACTCTCCATCCGCGTCGGCGTCGACCTGGCCGTCCGTGCGGAGACCGGCGGGGCGATCTGATTCCGTGATCTGATCGTTGCGTTCCGCAATGTCGTGGCGAGGGGGCGTTCCGGGCTGGTCCAATGGTGTCGCCCGACCGGGGGGCCGAGGATTGGCCCGCCGGGGTGTCAAGGGCACGACACGCGCCGCTACGAGGGATTCCTCGGGCACACTCACTGTCGTACCGTCGGTGCGGCGGAGGCGGAGTTCGCCTTCCGACCAGGACTCAAGCGTGCCCAGAACATCGCTCAGGGGGAGCGGACCAGAGATACGGCGCCGGATCACGACCCGGGAGCCGATGTCGGCCGGAGTGATGTGGACGACATACACCACTAGTGCACGCCCTTGTTGTCGACACCGAACTGTCCAGGTCGATACTAAGGAATCAGTCGCCCGTGAGCTCGAGGAGGAACGTCCGGTGACCTACGTCATCGCGGAGCCCTGTGTTGATGTGAAGGACAGGGCTTGCATCGAGGAGTGCCCGGTCGACTGCATCTACGAAGGCGGACGGATGCTCTACATCCAGCCTGACGAGTGCGTCGACTGTGGTGCCTGTGAGCCCGTCTGCCCGGTTGAGGCGATCTACTACGAGGACGACGTCCCCGACCAGTGGAAGACCTTCACCGACACGAACGCGTCGTTCTTCGAGGAGCTCGGCTCGCCCGGCGGCGCCTCCAAGGTCGGCGCCCTCGACTTCGACCCGCCCACCATCTCCGCGCTGGCTCCCCAGGGCGAGTCCTGACCGGTTCAGGGGAGTCGGCCAGACCGTCCCGGACGATCAGATCGCCGGGGCGGTCGCGGGTGCGGCTGCCCGACTTCCCGTGGGACCACCTGGTCTCGTACAAGGAGAAGGCGCGGTCGCATCCGTACGGGCTGGTGGACCTGTCGGTGGGTACCCCGGTCGACGCGACGCCGGCGGTGGTGCGCCATGCCCTCGCCGGTGCCGCGGACTCTCCGGGGTACCCGCTCACCGCAGGTACACCTGATCTTCGCGAGGCGGCCGCCGGCTGGCTGGCCCGCCGGCTCGGCGTGCTGGTGGAGCCGTCCGCGGTGCTGCCGGTGCTGGGCACGAAGGAGCTGGTCGCCCAGCTGCCCTCGCAGCTCGGCCTGGAGCCCGGGGACCGCGTCTGGGTGCCCACCCCGGCCTACCCGACCTACGAGGTCGGCGCGCTGCTCGCGCGCTGCGAGCCGGTCGTCGGCCCCGCCGAGGGCGTCGCCCTCGTCTGGCTGAACTCGCCCGGCAACCCGACGGGGCGTGTCCTGTCGGTGGACGAGATGCGCGCAGTGGTCACCTGGGCGCGTGAGCGCGGCGTGATCGTCGCCAGCGACGAGTGCTACATCGAGCTGGGCTGGGAGGCCCGCGCGGTCTCGGTGCTCCACCCGGACGTCTGCGGCGGCTCCCACGAGGGCCTGCTCGCCGTCCACTCGTTGTCCAAGCGCTCGAACCTGGCCGGGTACCGGGCCGGGTTCGTCACCGGTGACCCCGAGCTCGTCGACGGGCTGCTCCAGCTCCGCAAGCACGCGGGGCTGATGATGCCGTCGCCGGTGCAGGCGGCGACGACGGCCGCGCTCGCGGACGACATGCACGTCGCCGACCAGCGCGCCCGCTACGCCAACCGGCGGGCGGTGCTCGCCGCGGCGCTCGCCGTCGCGGGCTTCACGATCGACCACAGCGAGGCCGGTCTCTATTTGTGGGCCACCCGCGGCGAGGACTGCTGGGCCACGGTGGACGCGCTGTCCAGCGTGGGTGTCCTGGTCGCGCCGGGGAGCTTCTACGGCGAGTCCGGCCGGCGGCACGTGCGGGTCGCGCTGACCGCCCCGGACGCCCAGATCGCCACCGTTCCGGAGCGCATGACCATGCTCCCCGCGGCAGGCGTCCCGAGCGGCGCGCAGGCCGCGGCGGGCTGGGGCCAGCAGCCGGCCGGCTACCCGCCCGCCGGGCCGCCCGGCCCCGCGGCTTCGGGGCCGCATCCGGTGGGTGCGGGCCGCGGCGGTGACCAGGGCTGGTCCTCCGGCCGGCCGGCCGGGTACGGAGCGGGTGAGCCGGCGCGGGCCGACCAGAACTCCGTCGGTTCGTTCGACCGGTACCGGGCGAGCCAGCCCGATCCGGGCGCCCGGCCGTCCCAGGACTACCGCCCCACCCAGGACTTCGGCTCGGCCCAGGAATACCGGCAGCCTGAGGAATACCGGCAGTCCCAGGACTTCCGGGGAGGCCGGGACGTCCGCTCGGGGCAGCCCGGAGATCCCTACCGGGACGCCCAGGGTGCCCACCGCCGGTCGGGGTCGTACTCCGGCGCCGGTGAGGGTGCCGCCGGGCAGGGCACGCCACCGCCGTACCAGACGGGTCAGCTGCCCGTCCCCTCGTATGAGAACGGCGGCAGCGCGCCGCCGCAGCAGCCGCCGCCTTACCAGACCGGGCAGATGGCCGTGCCTCCGTACCAGACGGGCCAGCTGCCGGTCCCGCCGTACGAGACCGGCCAGACGCCGGTCCCGCCGTATGAGACCGGGCAGATGCCGGTCCCGCCGTACCAGACGGGCCAGCTGCCGGTGCCTCCGTACCAGACGGGCCAGCTGCCGGTCCCGCCGTACGAGACCGGGCAGATGCCGGTGCCGCCGTACCAGACCGGGCAGATGGCCGTCCCGCGGCCCGGTGGTGGCGAGCAGGGAGACCGGAACACGCCGGGCTGGGGCTCGGAGCCCGACGTCCGCTGACCGCCGCGGCCGCGAGCGCCGCTCACCCCGAGACCCGTAGGGTCTTATCCGTGAGCAGCGTGAGCGGAGCAAACCCCAGCCCATCGGACGCGGGTGTCACGTCCGGAGAAGTCGTGTCTCCCCTGGACCGGGCCATCGACGACCTGTGGGAGCGTCGCGGCGAGCTGACGCCGGAGGACACCCAGGCCCGCAAGGTCATCGTGGGCGCGGTCGACGCGATCGACGCCGGTGAGGCCCGGGTCGCCCAGGTCGCCGCGGACGGCAGCGTCGTCGTCGACGAGCGGGCCAAGCGGGCGATCCTGCTGTCGTTCAAGGTTCTGCCGATGGTCGAGTCGGCCGCCGGGGACTTCCACTTCCACGACCGCGTCCCGCTCAAGACCCGGTTCGACGGCGTGCGGGTGGTGCCGGGCGCGATCGTCCGCTGGGGCGCCCACGTCGAGCCCGGTGCCGTGCTCATGCCCAGCTACACCAACATCGGCGGCTACGTCGGTGCCGGGACCCTCGTCGACACCTGGGCGACGGTCGGCTCGTGCGCCCAGGTCGGGCGCAATGTCCACCTCTCCGGCGGGGTCGGCCTGGGCGGCGTGCTCGAGCCGCCGAGCGCGGTGCCGGTGGTCGTCGAGGACGACGCGTTCGTCGGCAGCCGCTGCATGGTGGTCGAGGGCGCCCGGGTCCGGCGCGGCGCGAAGCTCGGCGCCGGGGCGATCCTGACGGCGTCCACCCACGTCTTCGACGCGGTGACGGGGGAGGAGTACCCGCGCGGGGAGATCCCGGAGCGCGCGGTGGCCGTCGGCTCCAGCCGGGTCCGCTCCTTCCCGGCCGGCGAGTTCGCCATGCCCTGCATCCTCGTCCTGCGCACTCTGGACGAGGGTGAGATCCACGACAAGCTCGCGCTGAACGACATCCTGCGTGAGCACGGCGTGGCCTCCTGACCGTCATGGGCCTCGATCTGGCGCTGCCCGTCGGTGATCTGACGCGTGTCCTCGTGGACGTGCCGTCGGTCAGCGGCGACGAGGGCACGCTCGCGACGGCCGTCGAGGAGGCGCTGCGCTCCCTCGGCGGCCTGGAGATCCTGCGGGACGGCGACGCGGTGCTCGCGCGGACCGGCCACGGCCTGCCCACCCGGGTGCTGCTGGCCGGTCACCTCGACACGGTGCCGATCGCCGACAACCTCCCGGCCCGCCTCGACGGCTCCCGCCTGTACGGCTGCGGGACGTCCGACATGAAGGCCGGGGTGGCCGTGATGCTGCGCCTGGCGGCGCTCCTCGGCGCCTCGGCGCCGGGGGCGAGCGCTGGCGCTGGCACGGGTGCCGGGCCGGCCGCGCGGCACGACGTCACCTGGGTCTTCTACGACAACGAGGAGGTCGCGGCCGCCCGTAACGGGCTGCGCCGGCTCGCCGAGCGGCACCGCGACTGGCTCCAGGCGGATCTGGCGATCCTCATGGAGCCCACCTCCGGCGAGATCGAGGCGGGCTGCCAGGGCACGCTGCGGGTCGTGGCCACGGTGCCGGGCCGCCGCGCGCACTCGGCCCGCTCCTGGCTCGGGGAGAACGCCATCCACCAGGCCGGGGAGCTGCTGACCCGGCTGGCCCGGTACCGGCCGCGGTCCGTCACGCTGGACGGCTGCACCTACCGGGAGGGCCTCTCGGCGGTCCGGATCGACGGCGGCGTGGCCGGCAACGTGATCCCGGACAGCTGCCGGGTCACGGTGAACTTCCGCTTCGCCCCCGACCGGGACCCGAAGGCCGCGCTGGCCCACGTGGCCGAGGTGCTGGACGGCTACGACCTGGTGCTCGACGACAGCGCCGGCGGGGCCCCGCCCGGGCTGTCCGCCCCGGCCGCGGCGGCCTTCGTGGCGGCCACCGGGCGGGCCCCGGTGGCCAAGTACGGGTGGACCGACGTGGCGCGGTTCGCCGAGCTGGGCATACCGGCGCTCAACTACGGTCCCGGCGACCCGAACCTGGCGCACACCCGCGACGAGTACGTCGAGGTGGCGGTGATCGAGGAGACGGAGCGCGTGCTCGGCTCCTACCTGGCCGGCCGCGGCACGCCCTGAGCTTCGGGCGTCCGGGCGGATCTGCGTATGGTGCGGACGTGACTCGGCCCGCCCACCCTGATCCGCCGGGCGGCGGATCGACGTCCCAGCCGATCGTTCCGACGGCGGTCGCGCGCCCAGCCGGTGATGGTCCGGCGGACGTCCCCCCGCCCGTTCCCGCCGTCGCGCCCGGGCCCGCGGTTGCTCCCGCGGCCGCGGTGTCCCGGCGTACCCGGCGGGGTGGCGGGCCGCCGCCCGAGCAGCGCCGCGGCCCGGTCACGGCGCGCCGCGGGCAGGTGGAGCACTCCACCACCGACCAACGCCTGCTCGACACCCGCAGCCCGGGCTCGTTCGTCCACAGTGACCCGTGGCGCGTCCTGCGTATTCAGAGCGAGTTCGTCGAGGGCTTCGGGCTGCTGGCGGACCTGCCCCCGGCCGTCACGGTCTTCGGGTCGGCCCGGGTCGGCCGGGACGAACCCGAGTACGAGCTGGGACGCCGGCTCGGCGCCGCGCTGGCCGACGCCGGCTACGCGGTGATCACCGGCGGCGGGCCGGGCGCGATGGAGGCGGTCAACCGGGGGGCGCAGGAGGCCGGCGGGCTCTCGGTCGGCCTCGGCATCGAGCTGCCCTTCGAGCAGGATCTCAACGACTGGGTCGATCTGGGCGTCAGCTTCCGGTACTTCTTCGTCCGCAAGACGATGTTCGTGAAGTACGCCGAGGCCTTCGTCATCATGCCGGGCGGGTTCGGCACCCTCGACGAGCTCTTCGAGGCCCTCACCCTGCTGCAGACGGGCAAGGTGACCCGGTTCCCGGTGGTGCTCATGGGCACGGCCTACTGGTCGGGCCTGCTGGAGTGGCTGCGCTCGACCGTCCTCGGCTCCGCCCGGATCAAGCCGGGCGACCTCGACCTGGTGACCATGACCGACGACGTCGACGAGGCCGTGCGCCTGATCCTCGAGGGGACCGGCCGTGCCGGCCCGCCCGCCGCGGGCACCTCCGGCGACGAGACCGCCGCCGAGGTCGGCGAGGTCGGCGGGCCCGCCGCGGCCGGTGGGGCGCCCTTGTGAACGTCTGTGTGTACTGCTCGTCCTCGGACCACATCGATCCCGCGTTCGTGCTGCTGGCCGCGGAGGTCGGCACGGAGCTCGCCCGGCGCGGGCATGTGCTGGTCTCGGGCGGCGGCTCGGTGTCGTGCATGGGCGCCCTCGCCCGGGCCGCGCGGGCCGGCGGCGCGCACACGGTCGGCGTGATCCCCGAGGCGCTGCTGGCGATGGAGGTCGGGGACACCGACTCCGACGAGCTGATCGTCACCGCCACGATGCGCGAGCGCAAGGCCATCATGGACGACCGCGCAGACGGGTTCCTGACCCTGCCTGGCGGGCTCGGCACCCTCGAGGAACTGCTCGAGATCTGGGTGGCCGCGGTGCTCGGCCTGCACGCCAAACCGGTCGTCATCCTGGATCACGACGGCGTGTACGCGCACCTGCGCATGCTCGTCGAGGACCTGGTCGGCCGCGGCTTCGTCCGCCCGCCGGCCCGCGACATCCTGATCTGGGCGACCAGCGTGCCCGAGGCCTTCGACATCCTCGAGGCGGGCGCCGGCGCGGGCCGCGGCGCCGCCCGGGTGCCCACACAGGGCGAGGTCGCCGAAGGCGAGTAACGCACGCCGGCCCAGGCCGGCGCGCCTGGCGGTGGTTGGTCCGGCCCGGCTCAGACCACGCCGCGGCGGGCGATCCGCAGGTCGACGTCCCCGCGCAGCGCGGAGACCATGCGCAGCGTGCGCCAGGTGGCGGCGACCTGGTGCGCGCGGAAGACCCGGGCTCCCAGCCAGGCCGCCACGGAGGTCGCCGCGAGCGTGCCCTCCAGCCGCTCGTCCACGGGCGCGTCGAGGACCTCACCGACGAAGTCCTTGTTGGACATCGCGACCAGCACCGGCCACCCGGTCGCGACCAGTTCCGGCAGGCGGCGGGTCGACTCCAGCGAGTGCCGGCTGTTCTTGCCGAAGTCGTGCCCTGGGTCGATGAGCACCCCGTCCGGCCGGGCGCCCAGCGACACCGCCCGTTCGGCCAGCGCTGTCGTCGTGGCGGCGATGTCGGCGACCACGTCGTCGTAGGCGATCCGGTGCGGACGGGTCCGCGGCGGCAGGTGGCCGGCGTGGGTGCAGACCAGCCCGGTGCCGAACTCGGCGGCGACCTCGGCCAGCTCCGGGTCGACCCCGCCCCAGGCGTCGTTGAGCAGGTCGGCGCCCTCGCCGGCGACGACCCGTCCGACCTCGGCGCGCCAGGTGTCGACGCTGATCACGACCTCCGGGTGGCGGGCCCGCACCGCCGAGACGAACCCGCCGATGCGGCGCAGCTCCTCGGCCGCGTCGACTTCTTCGCCCGGGGCCGCCTTGACCCCGCCGATGTCGATGATCCCGGCTCCGGCGTCCACCGCCGCGTCGACGGCGGCGAGCGCCTCGGCCTCGCCGTAGGTGGCCCCGCGGTCGAAGAAGGAGTCCGGCGTGCGGTTGACGATCGCCATCACGACCAGCTCGGACGGCGCGAACACCCGCGACCCCAGGCGCAACGGCCGCGCCTGCACCGGCCCAGCCACCGGGCCGGGTGCGTCGGTCGGGCGGGGCTCGCTGGTCGGGCGGGGCTCGCTGGTCGGGAAGGCGTCGGCGGGCACCCCGCAACCCTGCCAGAGACCGCGGGCCGGCGGGATCGCCCCGGGGGCGGCGGGTGGATCCGCTCGGCCCACCCGGGCATGGCACGATCGACGGCGTGGTGCTCGCAGTGGAGATCGTGCTTGTCGCGGTGGTCGTCTTCGCCGTCGCCGCGCTGGCCGTCGGCCGGTTCGACCGGATGGCGCCGGCCGTGCCCGACGGACCGCACACCGGCCTCGGCGCGCGTTCCGTGGCGGCCGACGACGTGGCGGACGTCCGGTTCGGCATGGCGGCCCGCGGCTACCGGATGGCCGAGGTCGACGCCGTTCTGGCCCGCCTCGCCTACGAGATCGCCTGGCGTGACGAGGAGCTCGCCCGCCGGGACGACGAGCTCGTCCGGCTCGCGGAGTTCGCGCATCTCGGCGTCGGCGACGACGACGCGCACCCCGGCCCAGCCTCCGGCCTTGACGCCGACGCCGACGCGGTCCGGCCCGGCGACGTCCAGGCGGAGTCCGCCGGGACCGAGGCGGCGCGGGACCCTGCCGCGCAGCATGATTCGACCCGGCATGATCTGGAAAAGCTTGATCCGGAACGGCCTGCCCCGGAGCGGGCGGATGCCACACGGGGGGACACTCACGGCCCCGAGGCCTCGCCGTCCGGGGAAAACGGGCGTGGGGAACCGTAGTGAATCACACCAGAGTCCCTCGTTCGGAGCCGTCAGAGTCCCTCTCGGGCCACCGAAACCACTACCTCTCCGTGACCGTTGTGATTCCCCGCAGGGACGTGTTTCGGTTTGCGGGTCGGTCTCCGGGATAATCGTCGTCAGACGCAGGTCCGACGGCAGGAAGAGGTGCACCGATGGCGGCCATGAAGCCGCGGACGGGTGACGGTCCGCTCGAGGTCACCAAGGAGGGGCGCGGCATTGTCATGCGCGTCCCGCTCGAAGGGGGCGGCCGACTCGTCGTCGAACTCACAGCCGACGAGGCGAGCGCGCTGGGAGACGCTCTCAAGATCGCGGTCGGTTAGGCTCGGTGGTCACCTACCCCCGGCCCGGCGGACGGGTCCGCGGGGCGGAGGCGTCCGCGTGACGACCGCCGCTCCCACCCAGGACGCCGACCTCATCGACTCGAGGTACCGCGCCCCCCTCGTCATCCTCACATCCACCGAGCACCCGCCGTCAGTTGGTGGGCCCGAGCCGGGCGAGCCGCCGGTCCGGGACGATACCGGCGGGGCGCCGGGCGAACCGGCGCCGCCGGCCGGCTCCGTTGGCGCGCCCGGTGTCGCCGGCTCGCCCGGTAGTGCCGGAGCGGTCGGTACTGCCGGTGCCGCCGGTGCCGCCGGTGAGGGGTCTGCCGCCGAGGGCACGGCCGGCGCCGCGGTCGGCTGGGACTGTTCCGTGCTCGCCGTCGTGGTCACCAGTGTCGATGGTGCCGCGGTCGTCGGCGAGCAGGGCCGGAGCGCCTGCGCGCGCGTCGGCGCGGACCCGGACCGCCTGATCGAGAACGAGGCCTTCCGGGGCGACGCGGGCGGTGTCCTCGTCGTGCCGCTGTCGCGCTCCGAGCGGCCGTGGCGGTTGTTCCTGCTCGGCGTGGGCGCCGGTGGGACCGCCGACTGGCGTTCGGCCGGCGCGGCTCTCGCCCGGCGCGGGGGAACGCGTGGGCGGCCCTTCGTCGTCGCCGAACCCGACGCCGAGCAGATCTACGCGTTCGTCGAGGGCTTCGTGCTGGGCTCCTACCGCCCGGCAGACGCCGTCACCGGTGCCACCCCGGAGGACGCCGTCACCGGTACGACCCACGAGGCGGGTACCGAGTCCGCGGAGTCGGCCGAGTCCGCTCCCGACGAGCCGCCGGCCGGTCCGCGAGCCGAGCGGATCCTCGTTCTGCGTACGGAGCGCGCCGAGAACCCGGCGCTGATCGAGGCGGTGCGCCGGGCGCGCGCCGTGGCGGACGGCGTGTGCCTCGCCCGTGATCTGATCAACATGCCGAGCCTCGTGAAGACGCCACGCTGGCTGGCGGACCAGGCGGTGCGAGCCGCGTCCCGGGCCGGCCTGGGCGTCACCGTGCTCGACCACTCCGACCTGGTCAGCCAGGGCTTCGGTGGGCTGGTCGCGGTGGGCGGGGGCTCTCCGCGCCCGCCCTGTCTGGTGACGTTGACCTACGACGGCCCGTCCACGGCCGGCGGGAGGACTCCCGGCCACCGGGTGCTGGTCGGCAAGGGGATCACCTTCGACTCCGGCGGGCTGTCGCTCAAGCCGTCGGTCTCCATGGCCAGCATGAAGACCGACATGTCCGGCGCGGCTGCCGTGCTCGGCGCCATGGTCACGCTGGCCGAGCTGGAAGTTCCCGGCAAGGTCACCGCGCTGCTCTGCCTCGCCGAGAACATGATCGGCGCGTCCGCCGTCCGGCCCGGAGACGTGATCACCTGCTGGGGCGGAACGACGGTCGAGGTACTCAACACCGACGCCGAGGGCCGGTTGGTGCTCGCCGACGGTCTGGCCTATGCCGCCGCCACCCTCGCCCCCGACCAGATCGTCGACCTGGCCACGCTCACCGGCGCGATCACCGTCGCGCTCGGTCGGCGCACCGCTGGCCTGTTCTCCTCCGACGACACGCTGGCCGGCGAGCTCGCCGACGCGGCCGGCCGCGCGGGGGAGCGGGTCTGGCGGCTGCCGCTGACCGAGGAGTACCGGCCGGCCATCGACTCGCCGGTCGCCGACCTGGCGAACATCGGCCGTGCGCTGGACGTCAACGGCGGGTCGATCACCGCCGCGCTGTTCCTCAGGGAGTTCACCGTGGGTCTGCCCTGGGCGCACTTCGACATCGCCGGCACGGCCCGCGCGGACTCCGACGACGGCGAGATCAGCCGCGGCGGTACCGGGTGGGGAGTGCGCACCCTGATCGCCTACCTCGCCGGAGCCCCGGCAGGCGAACAGCCCACCTGACGGAGCGCGTCCGGAGGCCTGCGGCTGGCCGGCCCTGCCGCAGGCCTCCGGACGCGCGTCAGCAGGCCGTCAGCGGCCGGAGGGACTGGCGGAGCCCAGTGCCGTGAGCTGGCGCCGGGCCCAGCTCAGGCTGTCCTTCTCCGGCATGACCGCGGGCCAGCCGGCGAGCGCGGCCTCGACGGCGTACCGGTCGGTGTCGGCGAGGACATCCACGAGGAGCTCGTCCACGTCGGCCTGGTCCACGCGGAGCTGATCGAGGTAGCGGGCCAGGATGCCGCCGGGGTGCGGCTCGCGCACCGAGTAGACCTCACCGGTGTCGACCACCCAGTTCAGCCGGTAGGTCGAGTGTTCGTCGTCCGCCGTGGTCCAGCCGTCCCCGAATGTGATCTCCTCGGATGCCCGGCGGCGGGGATCGGCGTCGTAGAACTCCCGGATGTTCATGCCATACGACTCCCCCTCCAGGGCACCTACGCAAACGTCGACCGAGCCGCCGCCGGCCACGCGCCGGACACCGCGACGCCAGGACGCACTAGGACGGCTGCCCGGGCTGCGACGGCTGCCCGGCAACCGCGGCGAGGGCGGTCTCGTACCCGGCGGCCATCTCCTCCGGAAGGATCAGCGAGAGCCGCAGCACGACCGTCCCGCGCACGTAGGTGTACTCCTTGGGGAGGTCACCGCCGACGGGTGCGCGCAGTGCGGCGCCGCGGCCCGCTGCGGCGGTGGGATCGGCGAAGACCTCGATGGCACCGCCGCGCTCGATGGCGTCCGCCGGCGCGCCCGCGATCTCGCTGGCGCTGATGCGTTCGTCGGTGAAGGCGAGCCGGCTGGAATACCCGCCGGGACGTCCCAGGAGGCGGTCGGGGTCGTTCTGCGCCGTGTAGACGACCCTCGTCCGCAGCGGCAGGCCCTGGTTGGCGAGCAGGATCGCGACCTGCTCGGCTGTCGGCCCCGTGCCCTGCCCCGAGCCGCCGGCCGCAGGGCCGGTCGTGCCCGAGGGCTGCTCGCCGGTGGTCTGGCCCGCGGCGGGGGTACCCGACCCGCTGGTCACCCGGTTCAGCGTGTAGCCGGCCGCGCCGGAGAGCACCGCGATTCCGAGCAGGAACGCCACCCAGCCGAGCCAGTTCTCCCGGCGCGGCGGTGGTGGTGACTGCGGCGGTGCGGGCGGCCGCTGCGCGAAGCCGCCCGCGGCCGGAAACCCCGGCCGCGCGCCGTGGCCGCCGGGGTGTCGGTCGCGGCCCGGATGGGTGGCACGCAGGGCATCATCGGATCGGTCGGGGTAGCCGGGGCGGGCGGGTCCGCCGGATCGGTCGGGGTAGCCGCTTCGGCCGGTCGGGTCGGTGCGATCAGCCCGATCAGCCCGATCAGCCCGACCGGACTGGCCGCGCTGCCGGGTGCCGTCGTCCCGCCGCCCGGGCCCGTCGGGACCGGAACCGCCCCGGTACCCGCTGTCGGCCCGGCCCCCGGTGTCATCCCGGTACGAGCTGCCGGGCCGGTGCCCGGTGTCGTCGGGGCGAGGGGCGGGACGGCGCGGGCCGGAGCCGGAGCCGGAGCCGGAGCCGGGGTACCCGGGGTCGCGATAGTCGCGGTCGTCGTAGCCCGCGTCGCGATAGCCAGGGTCGTGGCGGCCGGGATCGTGGCGGCCGGAGTCGCGGGGCTCAGGGCTCGGATACCCGGGGCCGCGGAACTCGGGATCGTCGTACCCGGCGCCGTCGTACCTGGCATCGTCGTAGTTGGCATCGTGGTACGCGGAGCCGCGGTAGCCGAAGTCGTCGTCGAAACGACGACGATCCACCTCACTCCGCGCCACGTCACTCCGCACGACGTCCACTCCCGGCCTCGACCGTCACCGAACGGCTCGCGCCGGTCGGCGTGGCGGCGCCCCGCGCTCGTCGCGTCGGGATGCCGTACCGCCGGGCGTTCTGGGCCGCGCAGGTCTACTTCGGACGTCCCTCTTGGACGCCCGGAGCGGCCTGGCGGCCATCGCTCGGCCAGTGCTCGTCGGCACGCGGGTCGTCCGGTTGGGCAGGATCCGTGTGGGCAGGGACTGGGACGCACTGCCGACGGCACGGGCATAGCGCCCGGCCCACAGAGACTAATCGGTAATACCGGTCGAATGCACCGATCTCGGTGCCGTCGGCGGGGCGATCAGCCGACGGGGGAGGACTTCGCCACGACCGCCACCAGTAGACCGTCCCCGGTCGTGAGCAGCATCTGGGTGAGGCGAACGTCGTCCCGGACGGCGGTCGCCAGTTCCCGGACGGCCACGGAATCCTGGACGCGGGTGGCCGGGTCGCCGGTCTGCCCGCCCGCGAGGATTCCGGTGAACGCCACGATCCCGCCGGGACGGAGCAGGCGGAGCGCCTGGGTCAGGTACTCGGTGCTCTCCCGCCGGTCGGCGTCGCAGAACACCAGGTCGTAGGCGCCGTCGGTGAGCCGGGGAAGCACCTCGAGGGCCCGCCCGGTGATCAGCCGGGAGCGGCCGGGGGCCATCCCGGCGTCGGCGTAGATGCGGCGGGCGAGCCGCAGGTGCTCGGCCTCGACGTCGATCGTGGTCAGGGTTCCGTCAGGACGCATCCCGCGGAGGAGCCACGTTCCGGACACACCGGTACCCGTGCCGATCTCGACGACTGCGCGGGCGCCGACGGACGCGGCGAGGAAGCGGAGCACCGCCCCGGCGCCGGGGCTGACCGGGGCGATCCCGACCTCCTCGGCGCGGGCGCGGGCAGCACGAAGAACGGGGTCTTCCACGAGGAAGCCCTCGGCGTAGGCGACGGCAGATTCCCGTGCGGCGATGTCGATGTCCGGCATGACATCCGCAGCCTACGGGAACGGGAGACAAGACAGGAACGTTCGTCTTGTCAGTGCGCCCGTGTCGACTGGGTCGAGGGGAGAAACATCGGTGTCCGCAGCGGGATTCGCCGCTCCCTGGCCGGCGCGTCGGGTACGTTCGTCGCGAACCGACCGAGAGGCGGCTGTGGCGGCGCAGGAGCTCGGGGCTGGTTCGGCCGTCCCCGACACGGCCGCCACCCCAGAAGTAGCTGGTTGGGTGCCTCCGTCCTGGGAGGACGTGGTCAGGGAGCACGGCAACCGGGTGTACCGCCTTGCCTATCGCCTGACGGGCAACGCGCACGACGCCGAGGACCTCACCCAGGACGTCTTCGTCCGGGTGTTCCGCTCGCTGGCCGACTACACCCCCGGCACCTTCGAGGGGTGGCTGCACCGCATCACGACCAACCTGTTCCTGGACCGGATGCGCCGCCAGCAGAAGATCAGGTTTGACGCCCTGCCGGAGGACACCGAGCGCCTGGCCGGCCGTGAGGCGAGCCCGGAGGCCGTCTACGCCGAGAGCCATCTGGACGCCGACGTCGAGGCCGCTCTCGCCGCGCTGCCGCCGGACTTCCGTGCCGCGGTCGTGCTGTGCGACATCGAGCAGCTCTCCTACGAGGAGATCGCACAGACGCTCGGGGTCAAGCTCGGCACCGTCCGCAGCCGGATCTCCCGGGGGCGGGCGATGCTGCGCGCCGCGCTCGCCGACCGCGCCCCACGCGGGATGGCGATGGCGGGCGACGACGGAGTCTCGAACGCCGCGGTGGGCCCGGCCACGGGGCCGTCCCCGGCCCAGGCGGAGACCAGCGGTTCCTGGGAACGGCCGCCGGTGGGCGCCACGAGTCCGGGTGAGAGCCAGCTCGCGGTCGACGCCGCCACGGCCGAACCGGACAGGTCGGGGCGCCGTGGTCGCCGGACCGACCGCCGCCGAGGTCCGGTGAGCAGTGCCGTCGGAGCCGAGGGCGGTGCTCCTCGGGAGCGGCGGGCGTGAGCAGCCATCTCGGTGAGCGCCTCACCCCCCTGGTCGACGGGCAGCTCAGCCACGACGAGAGGGATCGCGCGCTGGCACACCTCGCGTGCTGCCCCGACTGTCAGGCGGAGGTAGCCGAGCAGCGCAGGCTCAAGGCCCGGCTCTCCGCCCTGGCGACTCCCACCCTCCCCAGCACGTTGACCTCGACCCTGCTCAGCCTCGGTGCTCGCGAGTACCAGGTCGCGCGGCCCGCGCCGCCCGCCCCGCGCAGGATGCCCGCGATGGCCAGCGGTTTCGTCGCCGAGGGATCCGCTCCGCGCAGGTCGGTCCGTCCGGCCGCCTCGCCGGCGCGCCAGGCGGGCCTGGTCCGCACCGGCCGCCCCGCTCGACCGGGCGGGTCGCCGTCCCGGCCAGGAGCCTCCGCGGGCCGATCAGCCTTGCTGGTCAAACGTCCACCGGGGGCCGCGTCGTCCCGGGTCCCGGCCGGGTCCGCTCGCCTCGCTTCCAGCTCACAGGGGTGCGGTGCGCCCGGCGCGGCTCTGGCCGGCGCCGAGGTCGCCGTACGCGCCGCCGGGCATGGCCGCCCGGCGATCACAACCCCCCGGCCGCGCCGGCACGGCCGGATGCGGCGGACACTCGTCGGGTCGGCCGCGTTCATGCTCCTCGCGGTCAGCGGCGCGGCGCTCGCGGACGGGCGCGCGGCGCCCCGGCGGCCCGACCAGGGCTCGGTCCCCACGGTCGCGACCGTGATCCCGGCGAAGGCACCGGCGGCCGGTGTTCCCCGCTCGGTCCAGATGATCGCCTCGGTGTCCTTCCCGCGGCGTCCCTAGCTCCCGACAGCTCTCGACGGGCCCTCCTCGAGCCCTCCGTGGCGCCGCGATCGTTCCCCCGCGGCGCCATGGGTGATCATTTGATGGCCCGATCGGGCTAACGCGAAGGTCGTCCACCGGGCTTTTTCACTGCCGAAAAGGGCAGGTGGGTAACCGCAGAGTGCGTGAACGCGCCGACTCCCTCACGATGAGTGGTCTCGGCGGCCTGTGCCGGCGGATTTGGTGTCTGGTGGCCCTCCTGTGCCGCTCCGTGAACCTCTACCGTGTTGTCCGCTCGGTCTCGCGGGCCGCGGTGGTGCATGAGCCGCCGACGGTCCGCAGCGCCGCGAGCCGAGCACATCGGGGAGGGCATGTGGACACCACCGGCGACGACCAGACCACCGATGCCCGTCCTGGCACGGACAAGGCAAAAGCCTCGTCAGTGCCCGTGCCCGCACCCCGCTCGCGGGCGGCGGAGGGCACCGTCCCGTCGTCAGGAGGTGTGAGCCGACCGGTCCCGGCGTCCCTGCCGCTGCACGGGCCGGAACGCCGCCCCGCGACGGAACGCCGCCCCGCGACGGAGCGTCGTCCCGGCCCCGAAGCCCGGGCGGACGCGCCGCGCCGGCCGGCGTCGGCGGCGGAACGGCCACCCTTCGTCGAGCCGGTCCGGGCCACCACACGCGGGAGCGCGCCGACCACAGGCCGCCCGTCCAGCACGGGGAGCTCGTCCACGACGGGTAACGCCGGGGCCACCGGCGGCACACGCGACGAGACGACCAGGCGCGTTGGCGGGGAACGGGACGGTGCCGGCCCACGGGGCCCGGCCGCTCGCGCGACATCCGGCCGGGAACCAGCCGATCGGGAGGCACCCAGCCGGGAGGCGTCCAGTCGGGCTACGGCCGCACGGGAGGCAGCCGCCGCGCCGAAGGGGCCGGCGGGCCGGCAGGGCGCCGTCCCGCCGGGGGCGTCGGATGGTGCCGCTGCCGCGAAGACTCCGCTCGTCCGGGAAGGCCGTGCCGCCCAGAACGGCTCGTCTTCTCAGAACGGTTCCGCTACCCGGGATGCTGCCGGGCGGAATGGCTCGTCCTCTCAGAACGGCGCCGCCAGCCGGGACGCCACCGCACGGAACGGCGCCGCCAGCCGGGACGCCACCGCACGGAATGGCTCCACCACCCGGGACGCCACCGGGAACGGCTCGTCCAGCCGGGGCGCCGCCGCGCGGACTGGCTCCGTGGGCCCCGAAAGCGTGGCCCGCACGCCGATCGCGTCGCCTACCGGCGATCCGGGTCGGCGTGACACCGAGTCCCGCGCGGGCGCGCCGAAGCGTGACGGTGGTGGGCGTGGCGTTCAGGGCACGGGCGCCGCTTCCGGCACGGGGCCCGCGCCAGGAGCGGGATCGGCCCCTGGCACGCCGGCTGCCCGGGGAGGCTCCGATCCGGGCACCGCCGCGAAGGCGCGTGTGACGGCGCAGCCACGGCCAGCGGTTGCGCGGGAGAGCTCGCGGCCTTCGGTTCCGCCACCGCAGGGCCCGCTGCCGTCGGCTTCGCGGGAGGCCGTCCCACGGGAGAGCAGCCGGGAGGCGGTCTCGCGGGAGGGCACCCGGGGGAGTGTTCCGCGGGAGGCCAGCCGGGAGGCGGTCTCGCGGGAGACGGGTCGGGCACCGGTCTCGCGGGAGACCAGCCGTGAGGCCGTCTCCAGGGACGGTGCCCGGGGGAGCGTCGCGCGGGAGGGCCTCCGTGAGACGACCTCGCGGGACGCCGACCAGCGCGTTGCCGGCCGGCCGTTGGCCGACCCGCTGGTGGATCTGGTGGGGCCGCGGCGCGCCCCGCGCCCGCCCACGCCGCCACCCTCGGAGCTTGCGCCCTCCGGTAGGTCTGCGCCCTCCTCGGCCACGCCCGCCCCATCCGCCCCATCTGCCCCAGCGACCTCGGCGGCTGGGACGTCGGGCGCCGGGAAATCGGCACCCGCCTCCGCGGCAGGGGGGTCGACGTCTGGTGCGTCCACGACCGATGCGGCCAGAGCAACGGCCGACGCGGCGAGAGCCGCGAGCGCGGCGACGCACCACCGCGCGGCCGCTCCGAAGATCCGCCACGGCCGGCGGGCGCTCGTGATAACTGCTGTGATCGCCGGACTGCTGGGGGGAGCGACCGGTGGGTGGGTGACGAGCCTGATGCTGGGTGACTCCGAGGGGACCTCGTCGCCGACGGCGTCCGCCGAGGCCGCGCCGACGGTCATCGACCCCGGCTCGGTGGCCGGGGTCGTCGCGCGAGTGCTGCCGTCCGTTGTGACCATCGACGTGACGGCGGGGGCCGAGGGCGGGAACGGCTCCGGGGTGATCATTCGGTCTGAGGGTTACGTACTCACCAACAACCATGTCATCGCGCCGGCGGCGAACGCGGGTGGCCAGGTAATGATCACTATGAGTGATGGCACCGAGCCCGTGCTCGCCGAGATCGTCGGACGGGACGCCTCCTCGGATCTTGCGGTGCTGCGCATCCCCGGGGCCTCCGGCCTGCCGGCGGCGACGCTGGGACGGTCCGGTTCGCTGGTCGCCGGCGCTCCGGTGATCGCGATCGGTGCGCCCTTCGGACTCTCGGGGACGGTCACCACGGGGATCGTCAGCGCGCTCGACCGGAACCCGACCGTGCCCGCCGAGGGCGGCGGGGCGTCCGTGATCATCGGAGCGATCCAGATCGACGCGGCGATCAATCCCGGGAACTCCGGTGGCCCGCTGCTCGACGCCCGTGGCCAGGTCGTCGGCCTGAACACGGCGATCGCGACGGCGCCGGGCGGGCAGGCGCCGTCGGGCAGCGTCGGCGTCGGGTTCGCGATCCCCATCGACTACGCCGCGTCGGTGGCGGACGAGATCATCCGCACCGGGCGGGCCACCCACCCCTACACCGGAGTGTCGGCCGCTACGGTCACCGCCGCCGAGGCCCGGGCGCGCGGCACCACCCCGGGCGCGATCATCCGTGACGTCGAGCCGGCGGGCCCCGCGGCCGCGGCCGGGCTGCTGCCGGGCGACATCATCACCCGGGTCGACGACACGGTCGTCACCAGCACGAACGATCTCACCGCGGCCACCCGGCTGCACCACGTCGGCGACACGGTGACCGTGACCTTCCAGCGCAACGGAGTGGAGAGCACGGCGCGGGTGGTCCTCCAGGAACAGTCGCCCGGCTGATACCGCTCCGGCCGTGCCGCCCCGGCCCCGTGCCTGCGCGGCGGGGCACGCGGTGGCACATCGGTGGGGTGGCCAGGCGCCTGGACGCAGGCCTGTCCCGGGGCGGAACCTCCTGGTCGGGTGCGCGCGCCCGGACGACGCGGCCGGCGGCCCAGGTCGCAGTGGCGCTCAGGACACCTGTTCGTCATGTTCGAGCCCTTCGCCGGCGGTGGCAGGCGGGGTACTCTGACCGTTGTGTTCAACGGCGTCGGGTGGGGCGAGGTAGTCGTACTGCTCCTGATCGGGCTGTTCGTCTTCGGGCCCGATCGGCTGCCCAGGGCCGCCCGCGACGCGGGCCGGATGCTGCGCCAGTTCCGCCAGATGGCGAACGGCATGCGCAACGACCTGCGGTCCGAGCTGGGCCCCGAGCTGGCCGACCTCGACCTGCGGGACCTGCATCCCAAGACCTTCGTCCGCAAGCACCTCTTCGAGGGCGACGACGACTCGCTGTTCCCGGCCTACCCGGGCAAGCGCACGTCGTTCGACTCGCTGCTGGGTGAGGACGAGCCGCCGGCCACGCCCGCGCTGACCAAGGCCCACCTGCCGGCCGGCACCGAGAGCAGCACGGCGGCCAAGGCGGTCGCGAAGCCGGCGAGCCGGCCGTCGCTGACCAAGCCGAGCCCGGCTGGCGGCACGGCTGTCGCGGCCAGCTCGCCGCCGCCCGCGCCCGCGCGTGTGGAGCGGGCCGAGTCGACGTCGACCCCGCCCCCGTTCGACCCCGACACGACCTGACATCCCGGGCGCCAGTCGCCAGGCGCCGGATGCGCCAGTCTCCGCAGGACCCCGCTGGTAACCGGCGGGGCCTTGTGCGTCCGCCCAGTTCGTGTCGCCGCGAAGGCCGTCCTGACGGGGGCGGGATGACCTGGGTATCCGTTCCGTCGAGAAAGCCGCCGAGCCCCTGCCCGGCGGCTTTCTCGTATCCGGTCCCCGGTCGCGTTCCCCGCGTGGCGGGTCTCCACCGCGCGGGGAACGTCTCGGTCCGGTCGGGTCGGCTTTGCTTCAGCCGAGCCAGCGTTGGTGCAGCCGGCCGGCATGCTCCCGCCCGCCGCAGCGTCTAGCGGCGGGCGGGGCTGATGTCCAGCGAGCGGCCGGACAGGCCGCGGGAGCGGAAGGTCAGCCGCTCGGCGACGGCGCGCAGCGCCTTCCCGGCCTCGGAGTCGGGGTCGGAGAGGACCAGCGGCTTGCCGGAGTCGCCGCCCTGCCGGAGGCGGACGTCCACCGGGACCTGGGCGAGCAGCGGCACCTCATGGCCGAGCACCCTGGTCAGCCGCTCGGCGACGGCCGCGCCGCCGCCCTCGCCGAACACGTCGACGCGCTCGCCGCAGTGCGGGCACGGCATGTAGGCCATGTTCTCGACCACGCCGACGACGTTCTGGTGGGTCTGGACGGCGATCGTCCCGGCGCGCTCGGCGACCTCGGTCGCGGCGAGCTGGGGTGTGGTCACCAGCAGCAGCTCGGACGAGGGAACCAGCTGGGCCAGGGAGATCGCGATGTCCCCGGTGCCGGGCGGCAGGTCGAGGAGCAGGACGTCGAGGTCGCCCCAGAAGACGTCCGAGAGGAACTGCTCGAGGGCTCGGTGCAGCATCGGGCCGCGCCAGGTGACGGGCTGGTTGCCGCGGGTGAACATGCCGGTCGAGATGACCTTCACGCCGTGGGCCTGCGGTGGCATGATCATCTTTTCGACCTGCGTGGGTGCGCGGTCGATGCCCAGCATCCGGGGGACGGAGTGGCCGTAGATGTCCGCGTCGAGGACGCCGACGGCGAGCCCCGACCGGGCCATCGCGGCCGCCAGGTTGACGGTGACCGACGACTTGCCGACGCCGCCCTTGCCGCTGGCCACCCCGTAGACCCTGGTCATCGACCCGGGCTGCGCGAAGGGGATGACCCGCTGCGGGGTGCCGCCCCGCAGCTTCTCGTGCAGGGCCGTCCGCTGCTCGGCGGTCATCACCTCGAGGGTCACCCGTACGTCCCGGGCGCCGTCCACACCACTGACGGCGCGGGTGACCCGGGATGTGATCTCATCCCGCATCGGGCAGCCGGAGACGGTCAACAGGACGACCACATCGACAGATCCGTCGTCGCGAACGTGGACCGAATCCACCATGTCCAGTTCGGTGATCGGCCGTCCGATCTCCGGGTCCAGCACGGTCGCGAGGGCGGACTGGATGGCGTCGGACGAAGGCAGGGCTGGTGGCAAGGGAAACCTCGGTCGCGGGTCGACATCCTCGGTCGTGGCCGACCTCGGATGTGGCATAGCGGGGGGCTCGGGTGCCGGACCGTGCTCGACGGGTCCGGCGCAGTCGTGTTCGGGATCGGCCCGCCGGGGTGTGTACCGCCGGGACGGGCGAGTGGACGGGTCACGTTGCGCAGATCGCGTGCAGGTCGTGTACCGGGCGCGACCTCTTTCCACGATAGCCCGCGCGTGGGCGGCTGGGCCGGTCCGGCAGTGGGGGGCGGAACACGGTGGGGCAGGCGGTGCCCGGCGTGCGGGAATGCGGGGACCAGGGTGGCACGTTCGGCCGGGCGCATGGGTACAGCCGGGCACAGTGGTGCGGTCGGCCCTTGACGGCGCCTGAGATCCGGGCGGGACCGTACCGACCGTCGTACTCTGATCCACGTGGGGCGGGAGAATTCGACCGTGGCCGAGCAGAAGGTGGCCGAACCCGGGAGATCCGAGCCCGGGCGGGCCCAGCCTGAGCTGGTTGGGCCTGAGCTGGCTGGGCCTGAGCTGGTTGGGCCTGAGCTGGCTGGATCTGGGCCGGCTGGATCTGGGCCGGCCGAGCCGAGATGGATGGTGGACGCCCGCGGCATGCGAGCCTGGCGGCAGCTCCTGCGGGCGCACGCGCACGCCACGCGGCTCCTGGAAACCGAGCTCGAGGCCGCGCACCAGCTCCCGCTCGCCTCCTACGACGTCCTCGTGCAGCTTGCCGAGGCACCCGGGTACCAGCTCCGGATGAGCGAGCTGGCGCAGAAGGTGCTGCTGTCCCGCAGTGGGCTGACCCGGCTGGTCGACCGCCTGGAGCGGGAGGGCCTGGTGGAACGCCGCTCCTGCCCGTCGGACGCCCGCGGCACGCTGGCGGCGCTCACCGACGCGGGACTGAAGCGGCTGAGGGACGCCTCGGGAACCCACCTCCGAGGGGTGGTGCGGCACGTTCTCAACCATTTCACCCCGCAGGAGCAGGATCTCCTCGGGGATCTGCTGAGCCGGCTCGGCGGTCCCGAACCCACGCCCGCGCCCGGCACCGGCTGCGGCTCCGGCGTCTGACCGCCCGCCGCCCCGCGGTGGACGGCCGCCGGCCCCGTCGCCGGGTTCGCTAAGCCCGGATCGGGCTGGACCCGCTGGCCTTCGCGACCAGCGCCTCGTAGCTGTCCCTGGATGTCGTCTCCGACCCGAGGCCCCGCCGATCGCGGTCGCCGTGGAAGTCGCTCGAGCCGGTGGTCACCAGACCGAGATCGGCGGCGATCTCCCGCAGCCGGGCCCGGGCCCACGGTGTGTGATCCGGGTGGTCCACCTCGACGCCGGTCAGCCCGTCCCGGGCCATGGCGGCGATGATGTCGGGCCCGACGGTCTCGCCGCGGGAGGTGGCGAACGGGTGCGCGAACACACTCACGCCCCCGGCGTCCCGGATCAGCCGCAGCGTCTCGTGGACGTCCGGCTGGACCTTCTCGGCCCAGAAGCGCCCACCCGCGCCGATCCACTCGCGGCTGAACGCGCTGTTCACGTCGGGTACCAGTCCCGCCTCCACCAGCGCGGCCGCCACGTGCGGACGTCCGACGGTGCCCCGGGCCAGCTCCTGGACCCGCTCCCAGCGCACCGGGTGACCGGCCGCGGCGAGCCGCTCCACCATCCGGCGGGCGTGCGTGGCCCGCTCCTCCCGCAGCCGGGCCCGGACGGCGGCGAACCGGGGCTCGGCCCGGTCGAACAGGTAGGCCAGGACGTGCATCGAGATCTGGTGCCCGTTCACCGCGACCCGGCAGGAGATCTCCGCACCGGGCACCAGCGTCATACCGGCAGGTAGCGCCGCCGCGGCCCGGTCGATCCCGCCGGTGGTGTCGTGGTCGGTCAGCGCGAGCACCTCGAGGCCCGTCGCGGCGGCGAGCCGGACGAGCTCCGCCGGGCTGGCCGACCCGTCCGACGCGGTCGAATGGGTGTGCAGGTCGATTCCGGAGGACGGGCCGGGGACCAGGCCGGACGTCGGGCCGGGGGTCGGGGCGGGACCAGAGGCCGGGGCGGGAGTTGTGGGCAGCGCGACCTCCTTGAGCCGATCCGGCCCACACTATCCGCCCGTCCGGCCACCCTCCGCCGGCGTGACGGCCTGTGCGCGCCCCGCGATCAGCCTGGGCAGGAGCGAGCAGAGGTCCTGGTGCCAGCGGCGCAGCTCGGCGGCGGTGGGAGCCAGCTCGTAGGAATGCTGATGGCCGGCCCGTGACAGCGCGTACCAGGCGGCGCCGGCCTCGTCCGCGGCACCCGGATCGGTGAAACTCGGCAGCACCAGCAGCTGGGCCCGCATCGAGAGCCGGACGAGCTCCGGCCGGCCGTGCGCCCGCCACACCTCGTCGACGGCCTGCTCCACGGCGAGCCGCAGCAGCCAGGCGCACAGCCGCGGCCACGACCCGTCCGCCGCCGGGGTCTCCCGCCGTAGCAGGCGGTCGGCCTCGGCGAGCGCCACCGCGGGGTCCAGTCGCAGGTCCGGCGACGGCGACGGCGACGGCGACGGCGACGCCGACTGCGGCGGCGAAGGTGACCGCGAAGGCGAAGGTGACCGCGGCGACGCCGGCCGCCGGCCGCGGGTCAAGCCAGGGTCCGGATGTGGTCCGTGAGCCGGCCGGTGTCGCGGACCAGGCTCAGCAGGTTGCCGTCGTACCCGACGTGCACGCCGTCCCGGACGGCCCGGAACGTGTCGGCGGCCCACGGCGCGTGGCCGTCGAGGCGGCGCAGGACGCCGCGGGCCCGGCGCGCGTCGTCGAACAGGGCCAGGGCGGCCTTCTCGCTCACCGAGTGCGCCGCCGCGAGCGCCGCCTCGACCTCGGCGTGGCGCGCCCCCGCACCGAGCCGGCGCCGCCGGACCACCTCGTTGCACGCCGTCTCCACCGCCGAGCGGCACATCGCCGGGACGAGCATCATCGCCAGGTCGCGGGGCAGGTCACCGGTCCGGGCGAGCGCCCGCGCGTCCGCGAGATGGCGCCCGACCGGATCGAGGTTCCCGCGCAGCCGCACCAGCGACCCCTCGCGACGGACCACGTCGAGCACCGTCGCCGGCAGCCGCAGCCGGCGCACCGCGTCGGCCAGCCGATCATCATGGGTGAGGACGACGACCTGCCGAGTCTCGGCAACCTGGGCGAGTACGCGGGCCAGCCCGTCGACCTTCGCCGGGTCCATCGACTGCACCGGGTCGTCGATGACGAGGAAACGGAACGGGCTCGCGTCGCTGGTCGCGCGGGGCAGGAACAGCGCCAGCCCCAGCGCGTGCAGCTCGCCCTGACTCATCACGCCGAGCGCGGCGCCGTCCACCCCATCGACGGTGACGTCGAGGTCGACGCGCCGCTGGTTGGCACTGCCGGTGAGGCGCACCGGGCCCAGGTCGACGTTGCTCTCCTGGCGCAGCATCGACCAGATCTGGGCCGACCGCTGCGCGAAGGGCCGCATCCGCTCGTCCCGCAGCCGCTGGGTCGCCTCCCGCAGCCAGTCAAGAGCCTGTCGGACGTCGGCCAGCGCGTCGGCGTCGGCATCGACCGCCCGCGCCGCCCCGACCCAGGTGGTGACCCGGGCGGCGAGCGGACGCCAGTCGGCGTCGGCGCGGTCGAGCTCGTCGCGGGCGGCCGCCCGCAGAGCCTCGACCGCCCGCAGCAGCGGAGGGTGGGCGGACTCCAGCCCGTCCGCGACGGCCAGCGGGTCGGAGTCGTCGCGCAGCCGTGCCCACCGGCGCCAGGCCACGCCCGCGGCCGCGGCCAGCGCGGCCAGCACGCCCGTGCTCCCATCGGCGGTCAGCGGCCCGGAGGTGGCCAAGGGCCCGGGGGCGGTCAGCGGCCCGGAGGGAGCCGGGGGCCCGGAGGGAGCCAGCGGCTCAGGGGTGGTCAGCGGCTCAGGGGCGGGTGCGAGCAGCAGCGCGACGTCGGCCAGCACGGCGGTGAGGTCGGCGCGCACGACCAGCACGGCCGCGGCCCGCTCCCGCTGGCGGGTGACCTCCGCCCGTGTCGCGTGCCACCACCGCTCGTCGAGCCGCCCGACCCCGCAGACCGGGCACGGCCGGCTCCCGCTCCCACCCTGGCCTCGAGCGCCGTCCTCGGGACCCTCAGATGACGGATCACCCGCGTGGACGGCGTTCTGGTGCTCGTGGTGGTCGAGCGCGGCGGCCAGCAGGTCGGTGAGGCGGGCCGCGTCGCCGGCCGCCGTCGCCGCCAGCCTCGTCTCCTCGGCCGCGAGCGCGCGCAGCCGCACGGCGAGCTCCCGGACGTCGGACTCCGCCGGCACCCGCAGCCCCAGCAGTTCCCGCAGCCCCGCCGGTTCCCGCAGCCCCGCCGGTTCCCGCGGTGCCGCCGGCTTCGCGGGCGGCGCAGTGTTCGGCGCCGGCAGGCCCGCCGCGACGGCCCAGGCCCGGCCGAGATCGGGACATTCGGCGTCGCGCAGTGCGTCGGCGGCCTCGACGGCCCGCGGGTCCGTGCTGTGCCGCAGCGCCGCGAGCAGGGCGGTGTGCTCCTCCCGCGAGCGGCGCGCGGCCTCGGTGAACCGGCTGCGCGCCGCGCTCAGGCGCCGCGCCGTGTCGACCATCTCGTCCAGCCCGAGGATCGCGTGCAGCGCATCGAACATCGCGCTGGGACGTCCGCCGAGCAGATCGCCCAGCTCGGCGTAGGACAGGAACGGCCGGTAGGCGGACAGCGCCCAGTCCCACCCGGACGGTGACCACGGCCCGTCGTCCGTGGCGCGGATCTCGCCGACGCCGTCGTCCAGACTGGTGCCCTCGGGCCAGGTCCGGGTCACGGTGACCGGCCCGGGGAGGCCTTCCACCGTGCAGGTGATCTCGACGCGCGCGGGCCCGGTGCTGTGCAGGTTGCGCCAGCCGCCGCGCCAGACGGCCGCCCGCCGGGACCAGCGGCGGGTGTCGCCCGTCAGCGCGATCTCGGCGGCCTCCGCAAAACTCGACTTGCCTGAGCCGTTACGCCCCGTGACGAGGGTCAGGCCCGGCCCGGGGCGCAGGGGGAGCACCGCGAGCGGCCCGATCCCGCGGAACCCCTGGACGCCGATCGACTCCAGGTGGACGGCCGGCTCGCCGGCGGTGCTGGGCCTGCCGGTCGTGCTGGGCCCACCGGTCGTGCTGGGCCCGCCGGTGGTGCGTGCCTCGTTCGTGGTGGGCGGCTCGTTCGTGGTGGGCGGCTCGCCGGGACCGGCGGTTCCGCCTCGCCGGGCCAACTCCGCGGCGAGCGGGACGTCGCCGTCCAGGGCGGCCAGGAGCAGGTCACGGACCCGCGCCGGCAGGATGTCCTGTGCCATCTGCACGGCGAGCAGGTCGAGTACCGAGTCGGGGGCCATCCTGTTCTTCCGGTCGGGAACGGGCGGGGCGAAATGTTAGACCCTGTGTGACTGGACCGATCGGGCTGGTCGTCTTAACGGATCGCTTCGGAAGGATCATCCGAGTTTCCGCCCTCGCCGCTGACCACCCCCTGACCGCCCACGACACCCATGCCCCCACAGGCCACCCGAAATGCCCAATTCATACCCTTCTGTGCAACGCGACACAAGCTGTTATGCACGCTGGCTCCCGCCGCCGGGCGATGTGTGGCGGGTGAGGGAGTCCTGGCTGTCACTCAACCGCCGCGGTTCCTCGGCTGCCGCGTGCATAGCGGCCGGGCTAGCGCGAATACTTATCGCTTCCGGCCCCTCCGGCCCCTCCGGCCCCCCGGCCCCCCCGGCGCCGGCGCCGGCGCCGGAGGCAGGGGCGGGGCTCCGCGCGGACCGCCTGCCCGAGGGGGAGGCCACCACGAATCACAGTTGATCGCGGTGTCCCGCGGAACACCCGAGCCCCCGCGGGCCGTGGTCACCACAAACCACAGCCGACCGCGATGCTCCGCGGAACACCCGAACCGGACATGACACACCGCGCAGTAGATCAATCTTCGCGAAACTGGCTGTAAGCGTTTATCTGCCAGATCGGCCGGAATGGTCGGCCGATCGTCGCCCCCCGTTCACCCCACTGTGGTGTGATCAGGGCCGTGACGCGGGACGAATACTCACCCGTGCCCGCGCCCATGCGGCCGGGCCGGCGGGCGGTGCTCCTCGGTGGGATCGGCGGCCTGGCCGCGGTGGTCGTCGGCGGCTGCGGTGGTGGTTCCGGGCCGGCGCCGTCCCCCGCGCCGACCCTGCGCGCGCCGACCCCCATCCCGGGGATCCGCGACGGGGTCTTCTCGCTCGGCGTGGCCAGCGGCGACCCGCTGCCCGACGGGGTGATCCTCTGGACGCGGCTGGCGCCGGAACCGATGGCCGGCGGGGGCATGCCCAGGCGCGACGTCGAGGTCGACTGGCAGGTCGCCCGGGACGAGAAGTTCGCGGACGTCGTCCGTGCCGGCACCCAGCTCGCCACGACGTCCTTCGCCCATTCGGTCCATGTGGACGTCCGCGGTCTGGAGCCCGGGCGGGACTACTACTACCGGTTCCGGGCGGGCGACGTCCTCAGCCCGGTCGGGCGGACCCGTACCGCGGCCGCGCCGGGTTCGCCCGGCGGTGAGCTGTCCTTCGCGCTCGCGAGCTGCCAGGACTTCCAGAACGGGTACTGGCCCGCCTTCGACGCGATCGCCGGCGACCGCCCGGACCTCGTCCTGCACGTCGGGGACTACATCTACGAGTACGACCCCGACAGCAGGTACCCCGACCGCCGGCACACCACCCCCGAGAAGCCGGGGCTCGACCAGCTCCAGACTCTCGCCGACTACCGCAACCGCTACGGGCAGTACAAGTCCGACCCCGCGCTGCAGGCCGCTCACCACGTGGCCCCGTGGGTCGTCGCGTGGGACGACCACGAGGTCGAGAACAACTACGCCGGCCTGGTCGACGAGAGTGGCGACACCGGCCCCCGGCACCAGGACCCGCAGGTCTTCGCCCGGCAGCGGGCCGCGGCCTACCAGGCGTACTACGAGCACATGCCAATCCGCGCCGAGCTCGACCCGGGTTCGCCGGATCTGCGGATCTACCGCCGGCTCACCTTCGGTGACCTGCTGACGCTCAACGTGATGGACACCCGCCAGTACCGGACCCCGCAGCCCGGGTCACCGCCGGACGGGATCGGCGCCGTCCGGCTGGGCGACGACAACACCGCCGGGACCATGTCCGGCACCGCCCAGGAGGCCTGGCTCGTCGATGGCCTGCGCACCTCCCGGTCGCGCTGGAACGTCATCGCCCAGCAGACGATGGCCGCCCAGCTGCACGGCCAGCTGCCCGGTTCCGAGGTGCTCACCAACCTCGACCAGAACGACGGTTACGTGCCCTACCGGACGCGCCTGCTCTCGGCCGTGCGCGACACCCGGGTCGCCAACCCGGTGCTGCTCGCCGGGGACATCCACTGCGCCTGGGTGAACGACCTGCGGGTCGACTTCGACCGCCCGGAGACCCCGGTGATCGCGACCGAGTTCGTCTGTACGTCCATCAGCTCGGGCTTCTTCCTCATCAGCGAGGATTTCGTCCGGGAGAACAACGCGCGGCTCAACCCGCACGTGCGCTATTTCCGCGGTGACCTCCGGGGCTACACCCGCGTCACCGTGACACCCGACGAGTGGCGCGCCGACATGCGGGTCGTCGAGACGATCGCGAAGCGGGACGCCCCCGCGTCGACCGACGCGACCTGGGTCGTCGAGGCCGGGAAGCCCGGCGCGCAGGAGGCCTGAGCCTGCACCGGCGACGAACAGCGGCTCCTGAGGTCAGGCGCCAGGTCCGGCATCAGGTCCAGCGCCGGGGGTCCGGCGCCGGGGCGGCGCCAGCTGGCCGCCACGGATCAGCCGGGGCCGGCGGTGGGGTCGCGGACGGCTGGTGGCCGTAGGCTTTGCCGCGGCCGGCAGGGCGTCGGCGGGGGAGGGAACGACGGATGACCGAGCCGGGCACGGCCAGCAGCAGCACCGCGGAGCGGGCCGAGGTGCCCGACGCGGCGGTGGACCGTTCGAGGCTCACCGTCGTGGTCAACCCGAAGGCTGGCGGCGGCCGGGCGGCGAAGGTCCTCGACGGCGTCCGCGCGGCGCTCGCCCGCTGGGCCGAGGACGTCTCCGTCGAGACGACGAAAAGCCTCGAGCACGCCGAGGAACTAGCCCGCTCGGCCGTCGCGGCGGGGCGGGTGGCCGTCGCGCTGGGTGGTGACGGCCTGGTCGGCAGGGTGGCGGGCGCCGTCGCCCGGTCGGGCGGCGTGCTCGCGGTGCTGCCCGGCGGCCGGGGCAACGACTTCGCGCGAGGACTGGGCATCCCGCGCGATCCGGCACTCGCCGCGACCGCGCTCGTCGCGGCCGTGGAGCGCAGGGTGGACCTGCCGGAGGTGAACGGGGTGCCGTTCGTCGGGATCGCCAGCCTCGGGTTCGACTCCGACGTCCAGGTGATCGCGAACCGGACGACCTGGCTGTCCGGCCAGAGCGTCTACACCTACGCGGCGTTGCGCGGGGTGGCGGCCTGGAAACCGGCCCGGTTCACCGTGACCATCGACGGCGAGCCGCCACTGGAGCACGTCGGGTGGACGGTCGGCGCGGCGAACGGTCCGTACTACGGCGGCGGGATGAAGTTCGCCCCGGACGCCGACATCGCCGACGGCCGGTTGGAGATCGTCCTGGTCGCGCGCACCGGGCGGTTCACCTTCCTTCGGTTGTTCCCGCGCATCTTCTCCGGCCGGCACGTCGAGGTCCCCTACGTCCAGGTGCGGCGGGGCGAGCGGCTCGTCGTGGACGCGGACCGCCCGTTCCAGGTCTACGCGGACGGCGACCCGATCGCCGACCTCCCGGCCGAGATCGTCGTCCGGCCCGGGGCCCTGCGCCTGCTCACGCCGCCCCAGGCCTGACCTGCCCGTGCCCGTGGGCTGCGGGCGGCGGGCGACGGCTAGCGCAGTTCGGGGGTGGCGTGGTAGTCGGTGACGCCGGCGACCTCCGGGTAGTGCAGGTCGAACGCGGGGCGCTCGGAACGGATGCGCGGCAGCTGGTGGAAGTTGTGCCGGGGCGGCGGGGAGGACGTCGCCCACTCGAGGGAGTTCCCGTACCCCCACGGGTCATCGACGACGGCTAGCCGGCCGCGGCGGTAGGAATTCCACACGTTGTACATGAACGGCAGTGTCGAGACCCCGAGCAGGAAGCTGCCGGCGGTCGATATCGTGTTCAACGTGGTGAATCCGTCGTCCGGCCCGTAGTCGGCGTACCGCCTGGGCATCCCCTGCATGCCCAGGTAGTGCTGCACCAGGAACGTCAGGTGGAAGCCCAGGAAGACGGTCCAGAAGTGGATCCTGCCGAGCCGGTCGTTCATCATCCGGCCGGTCAGCTTGGGGAACCAGAAGTACGTGCCGGCGAACGCCGCGAAGACGACCGTCCCGAACACCACGTAGTGGAAGTGGGCGACCACGAAGTAGCTGTCGCTGACGTGGAAGTCGATCGGCGGGCTCGCGAGCATCACCCCGGTCAGCCCACCGAGGAGGAACGTCACGAGGAACCCGAGGCAGAACATCATCGGGGTCTCGAAGCTCAGGTTGCCCCGCCACATCGTCCCGATCCAGTTGAAGAACTTGATACCGGTCGGGACGGCGATCAGGAACGACATCACGGCGAAGAAGGGCAGCAGTACCGCGCCGGTGACGAACATGTGGTGTGCCCAGACCACGATCGACAGGGCGCCGATGGCGATGGTGGCGAACACCAGGCCCTTGTAGCCGAAGACCGGCTTCCGGGAGAAGACCGGGATGATCTCGCTGATGATGCCGAAGAACGGCAGGGCGATGATGTAGACCTCGGGATGCCCGAAGAACCAGAACAGGTGCTGCCAGAGGATGGCGCCGCCGTTCTCCGAGTCGAACACGTGGGCGCCGAAGCGCCGGTCGGCCTCCAGCGACAGCAGGGCCCCAGCCAGCACCGGGAACGCGACGATCACCAGCACGGACGTCACGAGGAACGTCCAGCAGAAGATCGGCAGGCGGAACATCGTCATACCGGGGCCGCGCAGGGTGAGTATCGTGGTGATCATGTTGACCGCGCCGAGGATCGTCCCGAGCCCGGAGACGGCGAGGCCCAGGATCCACATGTCCGCCCCGACCGACGGGCTGAACGTCTTGCTGTTCAGCGGGGCGTAGGCGAACCAGCCGAAGTCCGCGGCGCCGTCCGGGGCGAGGAAGCCGGCGACGACCATCAGCCCGCCGAACAGGAAGAACCAGTACGAAAGGGCGTTGAGTCGGGGGAACGCGACGTCCGGCGACCCGATCTGCAGCGGTATGAGGAAGTTCGCGAAGGCGAACGCCAGCGGCGTCGCGAACATCAGCAGCATGAGCGTGCCGTGCAGGGTGAAAAGCTGGTTGTACTGCTCGTTCGAGAAGTACTGCAGACCCGGCCGTGCCAGCTCGGCACGCATCATCATGGCCAGGATCCCGGCGAGGATGAAGAACCCGAACGACGTCACCGCGTACAGGACGGCGATATCCTTGTGCGAGGTGGTGCGGAGATATCCCAGCATGTTCGTGCGTGGCCGGGAGTGTCCGGCTTCCGCGTGTTCGACGGCGTGGCCGGACGGCTCGCGCAGAATAGTCACTCCGGCTCCCGGTTCTGACCTGTCGAACGGGCGGGAGCCAGAATCGTAGCGCGATGAAAGGCGCCGCATGCTCGATTTCGAGGCCAGCGCCGGCCGATGTTGCTTCCGCGCTCCGACTCCCCGACTCCCCGACTCCCCGACTCGCCGGCGTCAGACCCGGATTCCAGACGCCCTGCTGCCCGGCGCCCCGGCACGTCACGGGCAACGGCCTGCCGGGGCGTCGGCGCGAGGTCAGCGGATCGACAGGTGCGAGCCCGCCGCGCCGAACAGCAACTGGTCGACCAGCCGCGGATCGTCCCGCAGGTCCTCCATGACGAGGTGCTCGAGCAGCAGCAGCGCCGCGTCCGCCGGCCACAGCACGCACCACAGCCAGACGCCCAGCGCCTCCCCGACAAACGCCGCCCGATCGGGGGGTGCGGCAATGGGCCAGAGCGCCGTCGGGTGCCCCGCCGCCTCGATCTTGGCCTCGGGCACCTCGTCGAGGCGCTCCGGGTCCGGCACCGCCAGCCCGGCCAGCCGGCTGCCCAGGCCCACCCGAGGTATCTCGGCCACCAGCACCATCTCGGCCGGCCCGCCAACCGGCGACGGCCCGCTCGCGGCGAACGCGGTCGCGTGCGCGCCGGTCCGCTCGTCACCCGCCCAGCCCACGCCGCTCACAAACCAGTGGACCGGCATCGGGGAGGGCAGCCAGACCGGCACCTGACTGGTCCGCCCCAGGTTCCGCAGCACCTGCTCCCGCGAGGACCGTGCCTCGTGGAACGGTTCGACATCGCCGTGCGACTCACACCGCCACCTGTCACTCCACAGGTCCGGCGGCGCCAGGCCGCCGAGGCAGGCCGGGCACACCGGCGGGGCGGTCACCGCTCGCCGCCGGGCGACGCGGGGCCGGGCGACCCCCCGTCCCCGGGCGGCCCGTCCCCGGAGGACCTCTCCCTGAGCGACCTGTTCCCGACTGACTCGTTCCTGGGGGACCTGTTCCTGAGCGATCCGTTGCCGGGGATCTTCCTGGGGGATCTCCCGGGGGGGCCTTCCAGGGGTGACCCCTTCCCGGGCGATTCGGTCTCCTGGCGACCGATGGTGCGAGCTACGACATTGGGAGCCACAGTCATCCTCCGCCTCCACGTGCGGCTGGTGGACGATTGATGCCCAGCCAACCCTGTTCTGATGCTCGGCCCACGGGACTTGTCCACCTCGGTGGCAGATGTCGGTCGACCCGCCCAGGCGATGGCGGGGACGTCGCGCCAGGCCGTGACACAGCAGTCGCCGCCGGCATCCCGGCGACCGGCCGCATCCGACGCCCGTCAGGCCACCTGCGGGGGACGTCAGTGGGTCGGCGGCAGACTGTCGGGCTCGGGCTCGGGCTCGGGCTGGAGCCGGGGGCGGGGGCGGTGCCTGGCGATGTCGGCGAAGACCTCGTCCAGGATGTCCAGGCCCTCGAGGAGGAGGTTGTCGGGGATCACGAGTGGGGGCAGCAGGCGCAGCACGTTGCCCCAGGTGCCCGCGGTGAGCAGGACGAGCCCGCGGCGGTGGGCCTCTGCCGCGGCGGCCACCGTCACCATCCGGTCGGGCGCGGGCGCGGGCGCGGGCGCGGGCTGGTCGGGTGGCGTTCCCTCGGTCGGGTCGGCGACGAGCTCGAGGGCGAGCATGGCGCCGCGCCCACGGACGTCCCCGATGAACGGGTAGCGGTCGCGTAGGGCGAGCAGGCGGGGCATCGCGATCCGCTCGATGTGGCGGGCGCGGGCGGTGAGGTCCCCGCGCTCGATGGTGGCGATCGCGCCGAGCGCGGCGGCGCAGGCGAGCGGGTTGCCGCCGTAGGTCCCGCCGAGGCCGCCGACGTGGGGTGAGTCCATGATTCCCGCGCGTCCGGTGACCGCGGCGAGCGGCAGGCCACCGGCGATGCCCTTCGCGGTGACGATCAGATCCGGAACGATGCCCTCGTGCTCGCAGGCGAACATGTCGCCGGTGCGGGCGAAGCCCGTCTGCACCTCGTCGGCGACGAACACGATCCCGGTCTGCGCGCAGAACTCGGCCAGTCGGGTCAGGAAGCCGGTGCCGGGGACGATGAAGCCGCCCTCGCCCTGGATCGGTTCGATGACGAGCGCGGCGACGTTCTCCGCGCCGATCTCCGTGGTGATCGTCTCCACCACCTGGGCCGCGGCCTGTTCGCCGCATGCGGCGGGGCCGCCCGGCCAGCGGTAGGGGTAGGCCATCGGCATCCGGTAGATCTCCGGGGCGAACGGCCCGAAGTGGTGCTTGTAGGGCATCGACTTCGCGGTCAGCGCCATCGTCAGGTTCGTCCGGCCGTGGTAGGCGTGCGCGAACGCCACGACGGCGGACCGTCCGGTGTGGGCCCGGGCGATTTTCACCGCGTTCTCGACCGCCTCGGCGCCCGAGTTGAACAGGGCGGACCGTTTCTCGTGCCGGCCCGGGGTGAGCCGGGCGAGCTCCTCACAAACGGTGACGTAGCCCTCGTAGGGCGTCACCATGAAACAGGTGTGGGTGAAGAGCCCGACCTGCTCGCGCACGTTCTCCACGACAGCGTCGGCGGCGTTGCCGACGCTCACCACCGCGATGCCGGAACCGAAGTCGATCAGCGAGTTCCCGTCGACGTCCACCAGCACGCCGCCGCCGGCCGCCGCGACGTAGACGGGCAGGGTTTCGCCGACCCCGCGGGCCACCGCCTGGGACCGGCGTTTCGCCAGCTCCACCGAGCGCGGCCCGGGTATCGCGGTGACCAGCCGGCGGACCTGCGGCAGTCCGGGCCCGCCCCGCGGAGGCAACTGAGCCTGGCCGGTCTCACTCATGATCTCTCCCGCCCCGATCCGTCGCTGTCCGCGGTTCGCCTGAGCGCTGGCCCCGACAACACACGCCCCGCTGGCGGGACGCAAACCGGCGCGCCCGGCGACGCCCGGCGACGCCCGTCCGACCGGTTCGCGCCGAGCCGCCGGGGCCACCGGACGGATACGGAACGCCTGGTTGTCTCGGCGTGGGGTTACGGCGCGTCGTCGGTGAGGTCCCGAATGAGTGGCGGTGTTCCCGTCGTGGACACTTGTTGTTCTGTGGGTTGAGGCAGGGCGGGGCATCCGCGCGTCCGCGTCCGGTTCGGCCGCGCGAGGGCCGGGAGGGGTCACGATGATTCCGCTGATCACGCGGGACGGGCGCCGGGCCGGGAGGACGCCCGGGACGTCCACCGCCGTCGGTGAGGAGAAGGTGGTCCTGTGATCGACGACGGCCGTCCGGGGTGGTCCGGCGCGGGCGCCGGCACCAGCGCGGGAACGGCGACCAACGCCGCCACGAGCGCCGGCCCCGGCACGAACGCCGGCCCCGGCACGAACGCGAGTGCCAGTGCCAGCCCTGCCACAAGCGTCAGCCCTGCCACAAGCGTCAGCATCGCCACGGACGCCAGTGGCACGAGTGCCAGCGCCGGTACGGGTACCGGGCCGCGGATCGTCGGTCCGCCGGCCCCGGCCACGGGTATCCGGGTCGCCGCCAGGGCTTCGGGCCCGGGCCCGGGCGGTGGCGGCTCCGGTGGGGGCTCGGGCGGTGGGGGCGGGGTGTCGGCGACGCGGTTCTGGGTGGCGGGTCAGCGGCGCTCGGCGGCGGAGGCGTTCGAGGTCCGCAGCCCGTTCGACGGGCGGCTGGTCGGCACGGTCGCCCGGCCGGATGACGTCGACGTCGAGGACGCGCTGGCCGCAGCCGTCCGCGCGGCGCCCGTCTGCGCCGCGCTTCCCGCCCATGTCAGAGCCGGTGCGCTCAGCAGCGTGTCGCGCGCGATCGCCCGGCGCGGGGACGAGATCGCCAGCCTGATCACCAGCGAGTCCGGCAAGCCTCTCACCTGGGCGCGGGCCGAGGTGGCGCGGGCGTCCTCGACCTTCCGGTGGGGTGCCGAGGAGGCCAGGCGCTTCGCCGGCGACCTCGACCGGCTCGACACCGACCCGACCGGTGAGGGGCGGATCGCGCTGACCAGACGGTTTCCGATCGGACCGGTGCTGGGCATCACGCCGTTCAACTTTCCGCTCAACCTGGTCGCGCACAAGGTGGCGCCCGCGATCGCTGCGGGCGCGCCGATCCTGGTGAAGCCCGCGCCGCGCACGCCGCTGTCCGCGCTGCTGCTCGGTGAGCTGCTCGCCGACACGGATCTGCCCGAGGGCGCCTGGTCGGTGCTGCCGGTCGCCGACGACCGAATGCCCGCCCTGGTCGCCGACCCACGGCTGCCGGTGGTGTCCTTCACCGGGTCGGGCCAGGTCGGCTGGGCGATCCGGGACGCCGTCCCGCGCAAGCACGTCGTGCTCGAACTGGGCGGGAACGCGGCGGTACTGATCGCTGCGGACTACTCCAGCCCCGCCGATCTGCGCCATGCCGCCCGCCGGATCGCGCTGTTCTCGAACTATCAGGCGGGCCAGTCCTGCGTGGCCGTGCAGCGGGTGTTCGTCGACCGCTCGCTGTTCGGCCGGGCCCGCAAGGAGATCGTGACGGCCGTCCTCGAGCTGCGTGGCGGGGATCCGGCCGACCCCGCCACCGACGTCGGCCCGCTGATCGACACCGCCGCGGCGGAGCGGGTCGCGGCCTGGGTGGCGGAGGCCGTCGCCCGCGGCGCGACTGTGCTGTGCGGGGGAACCCGGCAGGGGACGGCGTTCGCGCCCACCGTGCTCACCGGCGTACCGCGGGACGCGGCGGTGGTACGCGAGGAGGTGTTCGGCCCCGTACTGGTACTCGAGCCGGTCGACGGCCTCGACGACGGCCTCGCCCGCGTCAACGACAGCTCCTACGGTCTGCAGGCCGGCGTGTTCACCCACGATCTCGCCACGGCCTTCCGGGCCCACCGCACCCTGGCCGTCGGCGGCGTGATCATCGGGGACGTCCCGTCGTACCGCGCCGACCAGATGCCCTACGGCGGGGTGAAGGGCTCCGGGCTCGGTCGGGAGGGCGTCAGCTCGGCGATGGCCGACCTCACCGTCGAACGGGTGATGGTGCTGGCCGGCGTCGAGCTCTGAGGCACCCGGCCGCCGAGGTACCCGGCCGCCCGAGGTACCCGGCCGCCGCGGAGCTCAGCCCAGGCCGACCTCGGCGCGGTCGGGGTCCCGGAGGTCCGTGCCGGCGTCCAGCCAGCGCTGGCGCATCGCCGTCGCGCCGTGCACGCGCTTGTAGGCGGCCTCGTTGGGGGTCATCGGGAACAGCGGCAGGAAGCGGACGGGCGCCGGCGCGCTCGCCGCGCGGGCGGCGTCCCCGGCCGCGAGCTCCAGGTCGGGAACCAGCCCGCCCGGTTCACCGATCAGGACGGCGGTGAACCGCGCACCGTCCCACAGCGGTTCGCCGAGATCGAGCCCGGCGCCGGCGATCATCGGACGTCCCTCGACGACCGGCACCGCGGCCAGCACGGCGAGCACCCGGGCCGTGCCCTCACGGTGCCCGCGCAGCGAGAGGACGAGCTCGGCCCGCGGGCCGGCCGGGTCACGCACGGTGGCCTCCGGCGGCGTCATCGGCTCGCGGGCCATCCCGAGGGTCACATAGCGGACGACGCCGTCGGGGTCGGGGCCGAAGCGGAGGATCTCGATCGGGTCGGTGCCGAGGAAGGTGACTCCGGCCCGCCCGGTGTCCGGGCCGAACCAGCCGGTCAGGTGGTGTTCGACGCGCCGCAGCACCTCGTCGGGTCCGACGTCCACCGGGCTGTCATGTACAGGATCGTCGTGCACCGGATCGTCGTCGTGGGTGGGATCGTCGGTTGCGCTCATAGCGGTCGATCGTAGGATCGCCACGCCGCGGCAGTTCGTTGTGACGGCGGATGGGAGGGCCCACATGGCACAGGTGCTAAGCAAGGGCGCGAACGCCCCGCTTCCGACGACGGATGTGCGGGTCGAGGTGTCTTCGTCCACCCCGCTCGACATCGCCGCGTTGCTGGTCACCCCGTCCGGCAAGGTGCGGGGGGACGCCGACTTCGTCTTCTTCAACCAGCCGGCCGGTCCGGGGGTGCGCCTCGCGCCGCCGTCGGCGCTGGAGTTCACGCTCACCGCGGTGCCGCCCGACATCGACAAGGTCGTGGTCACGGGCAGCCTGGACGGCGCCGGCCCGCCGACCTTCGCCGGCGTGCGCGGCCTGGCCGTGGTCGTGCGGGACGCGCGCGGCCAGGAGGTCGTCCGGTTCGACCCGGCCGGGATGAGCAGCGAGACGGCCCTCGTGCTGGTCGAGCTGTACCGCCGTGCCGGGAGCTGGAAGGTGCGTGCCGTCGGCCAGGGCTACGCCTCCGGCCTGGCCGGGATCGCCACCGACTTCGGGATCACCGTCGACGACCCGGGCTCCGGGAACACCGCGGCGGCACCGGCATCCGCGGGCCCCGGAGCCGGAACGGGGGCCCCGCCACCGTCGCAGTACGACGCCCCGACGCAGGTCGTCTCGCCCCCGCCCGGTCAGCAGTGGGGTCCGCCGCCCGGCGCGCCGCCGCAGGCGCCGCCGCCGCCGAACCCGCAGCAGTGGGGCCCGCCGCCGGGCCAGCAGTGGGGTCCGCCGCCCGGTCAGCAGTGGGGTCCGCCGCCCGCCGGCCCGCCCGGCCCGGGTGCTCCCGCCGGCGCGGTGCCCGGCCGGGTGAACCTGGACAAGGGCCGGGTCTCGCTGCGCAAGGGCCAGAGCGTGTCCCTGGTCAAGACCGGCGCCCCGCCGCTGGTCCGGGTCCGGATGGGTCTCGGCTGGGATCCCGCGCAGCAGGGCCGCTCCATCGACCTCGACGCGTCCTGCATCCTGTTCGACGACCGCGGGAAGGACGTCGACAAGGTCTGGTTCATGTCGAAGAAGGGGGCGCGTGGCGCCGTCCGCCACTCGGGGGACAACCTCACCGGCCAGGGCGAGGGCGACGACGAGACCATCTTCGTCGATCTCGGCGCGCTGCCGCAGAACGTCGTCAGCCTGATCTTCACGGTGAACAGCTTCCAGGGGCAGTCCTTCACCGACATCCGCAATGCCTTCTGCCGGCTCGTCGACGACCAGACCAACCAGGAGCTGGTGCGGTTCGACCTGTCCGAGTCGAAGCCGGCGACGGGACTGGTGATGTGCCGTCTCCAGCGGGAGCCGGGGGCGCCGACCTGGGTGATGACCGCGATCGGTGAGTTCCACGACGGGCGCACCGTGCGCGCGATGGTCGGGCCGTCCCGCCAGTACCTCTGAACCGGTACTGCCGCCGGGCCCGGCGGCAGTACCGGCGAAGTGCCGGTGTGGTGCCAGGCCCGGTAACGGCACGGTGTGATGCCGGTGTGGCGCCGCTGACTGTCCTCGCTGGTTGCGGCCGGCCGGCGCGCGGGTAGCCTCCGCCCGTGACCCCTCCGGCCCTTCCTGCTCCGCTGACCCTCCGCGCTGCCCCCGTCCCGGTTCCGCCGACCACCACCCGGGCCGTCCCGGCCGAGGCCGTCCGATGACCGCCCGGCCGGGGCCGGCCCGGGTGTACTGCCGTCGCCTCGCGGGGCTGCTGGTGCTCGACCCGAACGGCGACCAGGTCGGCCGGGTCCACGATGTGATCGTCACGCTGCGCCTGGGGCACGAGCCGCCGCGCGTGCTCGGGCTGGCCGTCGAGGTGCAGCGCCGGCCGATCTTCGTGCCGATCTCCCGGGTGACGGGCGTCGAGTCCGGGGCGGTGGTGCTGTCGTCCGCCCGGCTGAGCTGGCGCCGCTTCGCGCAGCGGCCGAACGAGACGCGCGTGCTCGCCGAGCTGCTCGACCGCCGGGTCACGCTCCTGCAGCCCCACGCCGACTCGACCGCCCGCGGCCAGGGCGCCGCGGGCGGCGGGGGAGCCCCGGCCGATTCCGGCGCCGCGAGCCCGCCCGGCCGTGAGGTGACCGTCGTCGACGCGGCGATCGAGCCCACCCGCACCGGCGACTGGGTCCTCGACCAGGTGGCGGTGCGGGTCGGCCGGGGCCGGCGTGGCGAGGTCCGCACCGTCGGCTGGGACGAGGTGACCGGCTTCTCGCTGCCGGAGGAGGGCCAGGGCGCGGCGAACCTGCTCGCCGCGTTCGAGAAGCTGCGGCCCGCCGACCTCGCCTCGCTGCTGCACGACCTGTCCCGCAAGCGCCGCGCCGAGGTCGCCGCCGCGCTCGACGACGAGCGGCTCGCGGACGTCCTCGAGGAGCTCCCCGAGGACGAGCAGGTCGAGCTGCTCGGTGGCCTCGCCGCCGAGCGCGCCGCGGACGTGCTCGAGGCGATGGGCCCCGACGACGCTGCCGACCTGCTGGGGGAGCTGCCCGCCGACGAGGCCGAGCGGCTGCTGCGCCTGATGGAACCCGAGGAGGCGGCACCCGTGCGCCGCCTGCTCGTCTACGCGGACGACACCGCGGGCGGCATGATGACCAGCGAACCGGTGGTGCTCGCCCCGAACGCGACCGTCGCCGAGGCGTTGGCCCGCGTCCGCGAGCCGGAGCTCTCGCCGGCGCTGGCCGCCCAGGTGTACGTCGTGCGCCCCCCTTACGAGACGCCGACGGGGCGGTACCTGGGCCTCGCGCACTTCCAGCGGCTGCTGCGCGAGCCCCCGAGCACCCTGGTCGGCGGGGTGATCGACGTCGACATCACCCCGCTGCGGCCGGATACCCCTCTGCCCGAGGTGACGCGCCACCTGGCCTCGTACAACCTGGTGGCGGCGCCCGTCCTCGACGACGCGGGACGGCTGGTGGGGGTGGTGACCGTGGACGACGTGCTGGACCACCTGCTGCCGTCCGACTGGCGGGAGAGCCAGCCCAACCCGGACGGCGAGGAGGAGATGCCGCCGGGGGCGATGAGCGCTCCGCCGGCCGGCGACCCGGAGCCGGGCGGGCGCGGTGAGGTGGGTACCGCTCCCGCGGCCACATGAGCGGGCTGCTGCGGCGCCGGGGGGAGCGGCTCGACCAGCCGCGGGCGTCGCGCCGGGCGCACATCCGGCCGAGCTACGAGCCGGACGCGTTCGGCCGCGCCGCCGAGCGGATCGCGCGGTTCCTGGGCACCGCGCGGTTCATCGCCGCGCAGACCGTGGTGGTCGTGCTGTGGCTGGTCTACAACTTCGCGGCGCCGCCGTCGCTGCGGTTCGACAACTACCCGTTCATCTTCCTGACGCTGGCGCTGTCGTTGCAGGCCGCGTATGCAGCGCCGCTGATTCTGCTGGCGCAGAACCGGCAGGACGACCGGGACCGCGCGAACCTCGCGCAGGACCGCGAGGCCTCGGTGCGCATCCGGGACGACACGGAGTACCTGGCCCGCGAGCTGGCCGCGATGCGGGTCTCCATCGGCGACCTCGCCACCCGGGACTTCCTCCGGGCCGAGCTGAAGATGCTGCTCGCGGACCTCGACGGCGGCACCCGCGCCGACAGCGGCCGGCGGGACAGGCGGGACCGCCGGCGCCGGCGCGAGGACCTGGGCACCGTGCCGAACGGAGCGGTCGGGTCTGCCGGCGCCAACCACTCGAGCCCGCCAGCCCGACCGCCCGGCGGTGACCCGCCGCCCTGAGGTGACCCGCCGCCCTGAGGCTAGGGGAGGTTGCCGCGGCAGAGGGTCAGCACGGCGACGGCGATCTCGACGCCGCGGGGGCCGAGGCCGTCCGCCCAGCTGGCGATGATCTCGTTCTCCCGTCCGTGCTGGATGCGCGGCCCGCCCTCCTCTGCGCGCAGAGCCTGGACCTGCCGGGACAGCTCCTTGCGGGCCGCCACGAGCGCCCGCAGCTTGGCGTCGATGTCGTCGATCAGCTGACGTCCCTCGTCGATGGAGGCGATCGTCAGCGGCGCGGACGGGTCGGTGCCGGGCTGGGGGATGGCGGCCTGGGCGTCGGCGGGTGCGGCGGCCGAGCTGGAAGCGGCGGAGCCGGAAGCGGCGTCGACGGCGTTCGTCACAGGTGGGCCCTTCGGTCGGGCCCGGCAGCCCGCGCCACGAGGGGCCCGGGTGTTGCCGGGCTGTGGTCTGGCGCGGAGCCGCGTGGGATCAGCGGCCGAGCGGGGACCGAACCCGGCCCCCGTAAAAGGGTCGCGGTGGAAGAAGGCCGACCAGGCCGAGACACGGCCGCGCGACCCCGGCCAGCCGCGCGACCCTCGCCGGCTGAGCCGTGCGCACGTGTGGCCCACCGCACTCCATGTGTCGAGCATGCCACCGCGGGGGCCGCGGAGTCCAGAACGGGCGGATGTGAGGCCAGGCGCGAGCCGGCGCGGTGAGATGATCGCCGAATGGACCAGATGGAGCTGGCCGAGATGCCCCGCCGCTTGTTCTCCTGCACCCCGTCACGTCTGGCGAGTTTCGAGGACTGCCCGCGCCGGTACCGGATGACCTACCTTGACCGGCCGGCGCCGCCGAAGGGGCCGCCGTGGGCGCACACCTCGGTCGGCGTCAGCGTGCACAACGCGCTGCACCGCTGGTGGGACGTCCCCCTGCCGGCGCGCACCCCCGAGCGGGCCGGGACGCTGCTGCGCACCAGCTGGGTCGAGGACGGCTTCCGCGACGGTGCGCAGTCCGCGGCCTGGCGGGAGCGGGCCGCGGGGATGGTCGAGGCCTACACCGCCGGTATCGACCCGGCTGCGGAGCCCCGGGCGGTGGAACGCCAGGTAGCCACCCGGACAGACATGCTGGCCTTCCATGGCCGGGTCGACCGCCTGGACGAGCGCGGCGGTGAGCTCGTTGTGGTCGACTACAAGACCGGGCGGCGGGCGCCGACGGATGATGACGCGCGCGGGTCCTCGGCCCTGGCCCTCTACGCCCTGGCCGCGGGGCGGATGCTGCGCCGGCCGTGCCGGCGGGTCGAGCTGCACCATCTCCCGACCGGAACGGTCGCCGTCGCCGAGCACACCGAGGAGTCGACGGCCCGGCACGTGCGGCGCGCCGAGTCCGTCGCGCGGGACGCGGCCGAGGCGACCGAACGGCTGCGCGCCGGCGCGGACGGGGACGCCGCCTTCCCACCCAGCCCCGGGCCGCTGTGCTCCTGGTGTGACTTCCGGCGGCACTGCCCGCAGGGGCGGGCGGTCTCACCTGACCGGGAGCCCTGGGCGGCGTTGGCCGAGTAGAGCAGGCCGGAGGCTGGCAGTTTGCTGCAATCTTGGTGACTCGCCGTAGTCTCTGCGTGCTGGCCCGGGGCTGTGGCTTCTAAGCTTTCCGATGGGGGTGGCGCGGCTGGGGCAGGGCTGTCGCCTGCCCTGACGGCCGTGCGTCCCATCCGCTCTGACCAGTTCGGGAGCCGTAATGGTGCCGCGCAAACTAGCCCTCTCCGAGCACGATCTCGCCACCGCCTCGTGGCGCTCCGCCCAGGCCGACGGCGGCGAGGCCAACCGGGTGGAGGTGGCGAGGATCCCCGGCGGCATGGCCATGCGGGACTCCGACCAGCCGGTCGGGCCCGTCCTGCTGTTCACCGACGACGAGTGGGGCGCCTTCACCGCGGGGCTCACCGACGGCGAGTTCGATCTGACGTCCTGACACTGGGCCTGTCTGACTCAGGGCCTGTCCTTTGAACAGCAGGAGGGACCGGCGCCAACCGGACAGATTGGTGCCGGTCCCTCCGACCGAATCCGGGATCACCGCGCGGCGATCCCGCGGGATGTCCGTGCGGTCAGTTCAGCGTTCCGGTGCGGACAGCGCTGACGAACGACGACCAGGACTGCTCGGAGAACTCCAGTGTTCCGCCGGCGCGGTCCTTGGAGTCGCGTACGTATGCCGAGCCGGTTCCGGGCGCCCATTCAACACAGTTGCCACGCGGCTGGCTGTAGCTGCTGGTCCGCCAATGGAGGGTCTCGACGTCGCCTGCAGCGATGCCGCCCGTGTAAGCCTTCACTCCTGTTTCACCTTCTCGACTATGCGCGTGATCATGGCGCCTGCCTCGTCAGGACCGAGAGCGCAGGCCCGCAGTTTCTCGAAGGCGACCTTATAGCGCTGAACCTCGTGCGCCTTTTCCAAGTACATCGCGCCGGCAAGTTCTTCGAGATAGACCACGGGTTGGTCTCGGGCGTCCGGGAACTCGAAGAGGGTGAACGGAAAGCCCTGGGCCTGGTAGCCGCCGGCTTCGAAAGGGATCACCTGGATGGTGACCCGGCCGCGGTCCGCCTCGGCCAGCAGGTGCTCCAACTGGCCGCGCAGCACGTCCGGCCCGCCGACCGGCCGGCGCAGCACCGCCTCGTCGAGGATCACCCGGACCTGCGGCCAGCCGCTCTGGCTCAGCCGCTTCTGGCGCTCCCGCTTGAACGCGACCGTCCGCTCGGCCTCGGACGGCGAGCCGTCACGGTCGAAGTCCATGGCCAGTGCCCGGGTGTACTCCTCGGTCTGCAGCAGGCCGGGGACGAGTGCCGACTCGTAGGTGAGGATGGCCTGCGCGTCCCCCTCGAGGCCGATCAGGGTCTCCAGCCACTCCGGCACCGCGTCGCCGAAGGACTGCCACCACCCCTGTTCCTTCGACTGGCGCACCAGGTCGAGCAGCGCTTGCCGCCGGGGCGTGTCCTGCAGCTTGTACAGGTCAAGCAGGTCGCGCACATCGCGAAGGCGAGCGGGTGTCCGCCCGGTCTCGACCCGGCTGATCTTCGAGGGTGAGCATTCGAGATGGCGCGCGGCGTCGTCCGCCGACAGGCCGGCCTGTTCCCGAAGTCGGCGGAGCTCGGCGCCGAGCCGCCGGCGGCGCACTGTGGGGCTTCCCCCGCTGGTGTGCTCGGACATGGTGCCTCTCTGTCACTGTTTGCGTGGGTGCGGTGCGTGTCGTCGCCGCGCGCGGTTACCGTTCGCGACCACTGTCCACGTTGCGACCGCCTGTTCGCCGGACCGTTCGGCCGGCGGCGTGCGCACGGGGCGGGACGCCCGCTTTCGCAGCCGGGCCACTACATGGCGCTTGTATTCACTAAAATAGGTTCGCTAAATATTACTTTTCGCGTGGCAATGTAGCCTGAGAGTCATGATCTCAGCATAAGTGGACGGAGGGCGGGAACAATGGATGCACAATCATCGTGAATGCATGTGCGCCGCTCGTGCCCCTGTCTGACACTAAGTGTCCGGTATCTTGCTTTGGGTGTCGGGCTCGCCGGTGATCGTGGCGGGTGGCGAACCATCGGACGGGGTGATCGTGATGGTGGGTGATCCGAGCTCGCGCGCCGCGAGCCCGAACGGTCCGGCTCCGGCCGGAGCCGCGTTCGCGGGCGGCCACAGCGGCCCCGCCCGGGAGGAGATCCACGCTGGTGGGACCGCGGGAGGCGCTCACGCCGGCGTCGGTGGCACCGCCGCGGAGGCCAGTCGCTTCCAGGTCTTCGACGGCGACGGCCGGTTTGTCGGCGTCTTCGCGAGCTGGGAGGCCGCGCACGCCTGGAGTCACTGGCGCGCCGCCGAGCCGGTGACCAGGCTGCCTGTCCGCATCGAGGACCATCTCGACCGGCGCACCTGGACGGTGGAGCCGGGTCTGTGTCAACTCACCGTGTGGCGGCGGCACTCCGAGTTCCGCGTGTGCCCGCCGCCCGGCGCCCCCGCGCCCGACCCGGCGCGCCCGGGGACGGCCGGGGCCGGCCCGCACTCCAGCCCCGACGGTTCCCCGCCCGGTCCGGCTTTCTCGCTCGGTCCGGCTTTCTCGTCCGGCTCGGCTTTCTCGCCCGGTCCGGCCGCGTCGCTCGGCTCGGCTGTCATGCCCGGCACAGCTATCGCGCTCGACCCGGCAATCCTGTCCGACCCGGCGTTCCCGCTCGGCGCGGCCTTCTTCCCCGCGGCGGCCGCGGCCATGGCCGCGTCAGGGGCGGGAAGGAGGGTGGGGACCGGGGCGACGTCGCTTGTGTCGCCGTCCGTGCCGCCGCCCGTCGGCCAGGCCAGCTGGCCGGCGCAGGCGGCCGCGGCCTCAGCGCTGCGCGGCGTGGCCGAGGGCGCCGCGCGCTGAGACCGCGCGCCATCATGTGTCCGTGGCCGAGGAGACGACAGACCAGCCGCCGCGGGTGGGCCGCGAGCGGGACGTGACCGCCGGGGCGTCCGGCCCGGCGGTGCGGATCTCGGGGAGGGCGCAGACCTTCACCGAGTCCGTGATCCGGGACATGACCAGGCTCGCGCTGCGGCACGGGGCGGTGAACCTGGCGCAGGGCTTCCCGGACTTCGCCTGCCCGACCGAGCTGAAGGAAGCCGCGAAGGCGGCCATCGACGCCGACGTCAACCAGTACGCGATCACCTGGGGAGCGGCCGACTTCCGGGCCGCGATCGCCGCGAAGATCGGCCGCACCTATCCCGGCTGGACCGTCGACCCGGACACCGAGATCTGCGTGACCTGCGGTTCCACCGAGGCGATGATCGCCGCGATGCTGGCGCTGGTCGACCCCGGCGAGGAGGTCGTGTTCTTCGAGCCGTTCTACGAGAACTACGGCCCCGACTCGATCCTGTCCGGCGCGGTCCCCCGCCTGGTGCGCCTGCACGGCCCGGACTGGTCCATCGACCCGGCGGAGCTGCGCGCGGCCTGCTCGGACCGGACCCGCGCGATCGTCGTCAACACCCCGCACAACCCGACCGGCAAGGTGTTCAGCGCCGACGAGCTCGCTCTCATCGCGGAGCTCTGCCAGCGGCACGACATCCTGGTGTTCACCGACGAGATCTACGAACACATCCACTACCTGGGGCCGGGCGGGCACATCCCCCCGGCGACCGTCCCAGGCCTGGAGGACCGCACGGTCACCGTGAACGCGCTGTCGAAGACGTACGCGGTCACCGGCTGGAGGGTCGGGTGGACCGTCGCCCCCGCTCCCTACACCGAGGCGATCCGCAAGGTGCACGACTTCCTCACCGTCGGCGCCGCCGCGCCGCTGCAGGCCGCCGGCGTCGCCGCGATGGGACTGCCGCCCGAGTACTACGCCGGGCTCGCGCAGGAGTACCGGGTGCGCCGTGACCTCCTGTGCGGCGCGCTGGAGAACACCGGGTTCGCCCTCCGTCCACCGGACGGCGCCTACTACGTGATGTGCGACACCACCGACCTGGATCCGGCCGGCGACGACGTCGCCTTCGCGCGGCGGCTGGTGAGCGAGCTCGGGGTCGCGGCCGTCCCGGGATCGTCCTTCTACGCCGATCCGGCCGACGGCCGGCACATCGTCCGGTTCGGTTTCCCGAAGCGGCTGGGGACGCTGCGGGCGGCGACGGACCGCCTGCGACTGCTCGAGCGCACCCGGGCGGCCCACCCGTAACACGGATCAAGCCCGTGCCACTCCGGCCCCTCGCAGGTGCGGCACTGGTCCGCGTCAGTCCCGGTGGGCTGGCACCGGCAGCGGGTAGCCGGCGGACGCGGCGCGGGCGTGTCCCCGGCGCACCTCCCGGGTGAGCGCGCGCAGGTACAGGCGGCGGCGCAACTGTCCGGCGCGGTCCGCCGGCGGTCCGCCGGCGGACCGTCCCGACGCGCTCACCATCGCCGGGCGGGAGGGCAGCAGGTAGCGCCCGCGCAGGTACTCACCGATCCAGCGGCCCTGCGCGGCGGCCAGCTCAGGTTCGGCCGAGACCCGGTACAGCCCCTCCACCTCCTGGTGGAACACCCCGGCGAAGAAGTACTCCTCACTCCAGGACCGCGGGGCGCTCACCTGGCCCGGCTCGCCTTCATCGCCTGCCGGCGGGACGGCTGGCGGCGGAGCGCCGACGAACACGACCGCGTCCTGGCGGGCGAGCCCCAGGCCAACATCGGCTGGGTCGGGGATGTCCAGTGCGAACGGGCGACCGCCGTCCGGGCCGGTGCGTAGCACCAGTGGGCCGGGGACGATGGTGAGGCGGTCGGCCATGCCGAACTCGCCGAGCGTGCGGGCGGCCTCCCGGACCGGTGGGGAGGACGGGTCACCCGCGATCACGCCGATGCCGTCCAGTCCGCCGTCCACCAGGGCGATGAGCGCGGCTGTGCCGGCACCGGGGGGCGGTGCGCCGGGACCGGAACCGGCGTCGATGACCACGGCCAGCCGGGGAAGTCGGGACACGCTCGCCGACTGTAGTACCCGTCCGGGTGGGGGATGGCGCCGAGGCCCTGGCCCTGGCCCTGGCCATGCGCCACACGTGGGGATCGACCGTGTCACGGCGCGGCACGGCGCACTACCGTGACGGTCATGAGCGTCGTGAAGATCAATGTCCTCACGGTCCCCCCGGCGATGCGGGAGACCCTGGAGTCGCGGTTCGCCGGGCGGGCCGGGATGGTCGAGAAGGCGGACGGGTTCGAGTGGTTCGAGCTCCTGCGCCCGCTCGAGGGAACCGACACCTACCTCGTCTACACCCGGTGGCGCAGCGAGGAGGACTTCCAGAAGTGGCAGTCCTCGATGGCGTTCAGTGAGGGCCACCGGGCGGCCGGCGTGGAGGCGTCGTCCGGCCAGGGCCAGCCCGGCGGCCAGCCCGGCGGTTCGGGCGCCGCTCCCGCCGGCCACGCCGCTCCGGGTGGGCACGGTGCTCCGGGTGGGCCGGCCGCGTCCGGCGCCACGCTCTGGTCGTTCGAGGTCATCCAGACCGCCGCGCCGGCTGCCGGCTGACCGCTCGTCCCGCCGCTCGGTCCCGTGGGGCCGCGGCCGCGCCCCCGGCGCGCCGCGTTCCCGCGGGACCGGCCGTTCACGGTCGGGGGTCGGCCGTCTCGCGATGGCTCGCGTCCTCCACCTCGCCGACGAACTCCTCGACGACGTCCTCCATGGCGACGACGCCCAGGGTGGTGCCGGCCGCGTCCACCGCCCGGCCCAGATGGCTGTTGGTGCGCTGCATGAGGCGGAGCGCCTCGTCCAGGTGCAGGTCGACTCCGATCTCGGCCATCCGGCGCAGCCGGCGGTGCGGCAGCGGCTCGTCGCGCTCCTGCTCGGGAACACCGAGGACGTCCTTGGCGTGCAGGAAGCCGGCCAGCTCCGCTACGGGCCCCACGCCACCGCCTGGCTCGCCACCGGCGTCCTGGCCCGGGGCGCGGACGGGGAACCGGGAGTAGCCCGTTTCGGCCACGGCCTCCTCCAGCTGGGCGGCGGTGACCGTCCACGGCACGGTGACGATCTCCGGCAGCGGGATCATCACTGAGCGGACGGTCCGTCCGGACAGTTCGAGCGCGTGCGTGAGCAGCTCGTGCTCACCGGCGGGCAGCAGGCCCTCCTGCCGGGACTGCCCGATCAGCGCCCTCAGTTCCTCCGGGGTGTAGGCGGAGGTCAGCTCGTCGGACGGGGTGACCCGCAGCAGCCGCAGCACCGCGTTCGCGAAGTGGTTCAGGAAGGCGATGAACGGCCGGGTGAACCGGGCGAACGCGAACAGCGGTGGGCCCAGCCAGAGCGCCGCGCGCTCCGGGCCGGCGATCGAGAGGTTCTTCGGGACCATCTCGCCCAGCACCATGTGCAGCGACACCACGATGCACAGCGCGATCACGAAGGCGATGGCGTGCTGGGCGCCGACGGGGACGTTCGCCGTCTCGAGCCCGGCCTCGAGGAGGTGGGCGACCGCCGGCTCGGCGACCGCGCCCAGGGCCAGCGAGCACACGGTGATGCCGAGCTGGGTGGCGGCGAGCATGGGGGAGAGGTGCTCCATGTGCGACAGGACGGCCGCCGCCCGCTTGTCGCCGTCCTCCACCATCGGCTCGACCCGGTCGCGGCGGGCCGAGATCAGCGCGAACTCGGCGCCGACGAAGAAAGCGTTCCCGGCGAGCAGGAGCACGCCGGCGAGAACAGCCAGCAGGTTCATCGGTCGCCCGCCCGCTCGGACGTGCCAGCGTGCCCGGGTGCGTCCGCCCGGGCGGGTGTCCCGTCCGTAACTTCCGTGGGGCTGAGGCGCACCCGGTCGATCCGGTGGCCGTCGACCGAGGCCACAACGAGCTCATGGCCCTCGACCTGTACGACGTCATGCGGCCTTCCCAGCCGACCGAGGCGGGCCAGGACGAGCCCGCCGATGGTCTCGTAGGGGCCGGCGGGCAGGCGGGCCCCGGTCGCCTCGCTTACCTCGTCGAGGCGGAGCAGCCCGGACAACATCCACTGGCCGGCGCCGAGGGCCACCGCGTCGGGCAGTGCCGGGCGGTCGTGCTCGTCGTCGACATCGCCGACGAGCTCCTCGACGAGGTCCTCCATCGTCACGATGCCGTCCGTGCCGCCGTACTCGTCGATGACGACGGCGAGCTGGAGGCCGCCGCGCCGCAGCCGGCGCAGCAGGACCTCGCAGTGCAGCGACGCGGGCACCAGCAGCGGCTCGACCATGATCTCCGGCACCGTCCGCCGCGCCCGCTCCGGCGCCGGGACTCCGAACGCGTCCTTGACGTGGACGACGCCGACCACGCCGTACCCGTCCTCGCCGATCTCGTCGTCCTCGAGCAGGACGGGGAAGCGCGAGTGCCCGGTGCGCTCGGCGAGGCGCAGCAGTTCCGCCAGCGAGGTGCCCGCCCCGGCGAAGACCGTCCGCACCCGCGGGGTCATCACGTCGGACGCCCGCCGGTCGCCGAAGCGCAGCGACCTGCTCAGCAGGGCCGCGGTGGTGACGGGCAGGGTGCCGTGCTCGGCCGAGGATGCCACGATCGAGCTCAGCTCGTCCGACGACCGGCCGCTGCGCAGCTCGTCCTGGGGCTCCACACCCATCGCCCGCAGCAGGGCGTTCGCCGAACCGTTCAGGACGGTGATCAGCGGCCGGAACACCCGCGAGAACATGACCTGTGCCGGCGCGACCGCCCGGGCGACCCGCACCGGCTCGGAGATCGCCCAGTTCTTCGGGACGAGCTCACCGAAGACCATCTGCGTCACGGTGGCCACTACCAGCCCCAGCGCGATCGCGGTGACATCGCGCGGCGACGGTGGGATGTGGGCGACGTCCAGTAGCGGTTCGAGCAGCGTGGCGACGGCGGGCTCGGCGATGTAGCCCACGACCAGCGAGGTCACCGTAATGCCGAGCTGCGCGCCCGAGAGCTGGAACGACAGCGAGCGCACCGCCCGCAGGACGATTCCGGCGCGGCGGTCGCCCGCGTTCGCCGCCTCCTCGACCTGGTGCGGCTCGACGGCGACGAGCGCGAATTCGGCGGCGACGAAGAGCGCGTTACCGGCGATCAGCAGGACGGCCACGAGCAGGTAACCGGCGGCCTCGAGCATTCAGGTGACTCCTTCTGGTCGGCGCGGCCGCACTGGTGCCCGGCGTATCCGGTCCATGGTCCGGCTGGTCGGGCGGCCGCGCGCGGTACAACGCGGGTCGCCTCGCCCCGGGTACGCCCTGCCCGCGCGACACGCCCAGAACACGGCCCGGGCACCGCCGGCTGGCGGACATGTCGACTTCGGTGGACGAAGGTGCCGCCCCGCTTGCGGGGGTTCGCCCCGAAGGTCACCGTCGGCGCGCGACTCGGTCACGCAGGGTGTTTTGATCAGCCGGGCAAAGTAGGCACACTGCTCGGCGTGGCCCGGGTTCTCGCTGTCGCCAACCAGAAGGGCGGCGTCGCCAAGACGACCTCGGTGGCCAGCCTCGGCGCCGCGCTGTGCGAGCTCGGCCGCCGCGTCCTGCTCGTCGACCTGGACCCGCAGGCCTGCCTGACGTTCTCCCTCGGACTCGACCCGGACTCTCTCGAGCTGTCCGTCCACGACGTGCTGCTCGGACGGCTGCCCGCGGGCATCGTGATCCGGTCCACTCCCGACGGCAGCGACCTGCTGCCCGCCACCATCGAACTCGCCGGCTGCGAGGCCATCCTGCTCTCGCGCACCGGGCGCGAGCACGCGCTGCGGCTGGCCCTCGTCGAGATCGTCGCCGGGTACGACTTCGTGCTCGTCGACTGCCCGCCCTCGCTCGGCGTGCTGACCATCAACGGCCTGACCGCGGCGGACGAGGTCGTCATCCCGATGCAGTGCGAGACGCTCTCGCACCGCGGGGTAGGTCAGCTCCTCGACACCGTCGCGGACGTGCAGCGGCTGACGAACCCGCGGTTGCGGGTTCGCGGGGTCCTGCCCACGCTGTTCGACGGGCGCACGGCGCACAGCCGGGCCGTGGTCGTGGACGTCGCCTCCCGCTATGAGGTGAAGATCCTCGAGCCGCCGGTGGTGCGGTCGGTGCGGTTCGCCGAGGCGCCGGGCCTGGGGCGGTCGATTCTCACCACCGCCGGCCGCTCCAAGGGAGCGGAGGCGTACCGCACGCACGCCCGGGCGATCGCGGGCGTGCCGGTACCTTCCGCCGCTCCCGCCGCTCCCGCCGCTCCCGCCGCTCCCGCCGCTCCCGCCGCTCCCGCCGCTTCTGCTGCCGTCGGGCCGGACACCGCCGTCTCGGGCGCGGCGGTGTGAGCGCGGGCGCGTCCGCGGGCTTCGACCGGCTCCGCCACCGTGGGACGGCGAAAGGCGGCCTGCGCAGCGCCTCCGGACTGGCCGGGCCGGAGCCGGCGGGTGGCCGGCCGTCCGGGCCGGCGCCGGTCGGCGGCCCCGGCTCCCCCGGCCGGCCGACGACGTCGATCGGCCGGGACGCGCACGGCAAGCGGGCCCTTTACAGCGGGGTGCGCCCGCCCGGCCCGCGCGGCACGAGCCTCGCGGTCACCTGCTCCCGCTGCGGCCGGACGAGCACGATCGGCCTGCGGCGGGCGCTGTGGGTGCTGACGCCGAGTGTGCATCTCCCGCTGCCGCTAAGGCACCCGTCGCTGCTGCGCTGCCCCGCCTGCGGGCGGCCGAGCTGGGTGCGGCTCACGCTGCGGTCCCACCCGTGACCAGCGCGCGGCACGCCGAAGCATGCCGCGCGGGCCCTGGCGGGTCAGGCCGACTCGGCCCGGGGAGTGTGGTCGGCGCCGGGACCGGCCGCGTCGTCGTCCATCGACTCCACGTCGGTGTCGCGCACGGTGCCCGTGCCGCGCCCCCGGCCGCCGCGCCTACGCCGCCGGCGTCGGGCGGGCTCGGCCGTCGGGTCGGTGGCGGTGTCCTCGCCGGACTCGCTCAGGACGGCGTCGCCGCGGGCTGTGTCGCCACTGATGGCGCGGACCGGCGCGACGGGCACGTCCACGGTGCCGGTGAGGCCGTCGTCGAGGCCGGCCTGGCCGTCGAGCGCCGGGCCGTCGGCCTGCGAGCCGTCGGCGACGGTGAGGCCCGTGGCAGCCGCGGCCGCCCCGGCACCCCGGGTGCGCTGCCGGACCCGGGCACGGGCCGGGCGGGCGGGACGCTCGTCCTCCCGCTCGCGGGTGCGGCGGCGGGCGCCGCGGCCCTTCTCGCCGAGGTCCTCGATCTCCTCGGCGGCCAGGCCGGCCCGGGTCCGCTCCGAGTGCGGCAGCGTGCCCTTCACCCCGGCCGGGATGCCCAGCAGCTCGAACAGGTGCGTCGAGGTGGAGTAGGTCTCCAGCGGCTCCTCGAACGGGAGCGCCAGCGCCCGGTTGACCAGCGTCCACCGGGGCAGGTCGTCCCAGTCGACGAAGGTGACCGCGACACCGCTGCCGCCGGCGCGGCCGGTCCGGCCGATCCGGTGCAGGTAGGCGTGCTCGTCCTCCGGGCACTGATAGTTCACGACGTGGGTGACGCCGCCGACGTCGATGCCGCGCGCGGCGACATCGGTGGCGACCAGCACGTCCACCTTGCCGGCGCGGAACGCACGCAGCGCCTGCTCACGCTGGCCCTGGCCGAGGTCGCCGTGCACCGGCGCCGCGGCGAAGCCACGGCGCGCCAGGTCCTCGGCGACCTTGTCGGCGGTACGCCGGGTGCGGACGAACACCATCGCCAGCCCGCGGGTCTCGGCCTGCAGGACGCGGGCGAGCACCTCCATCTTGTCCATCGCGTGCGCGCGGAAGACGTGCTGCTGCGTGTTCGGGACGGTGCGGCCCTCGTCGGGCTGCTCCGCGCGGACGTGCACCGGACGGGTCATGAACCTGCGGGCGAGTGAGATGACGGGCCCGGGCATCGTCGCGGAGAACAGCATCGTGTGCCGCTGCTCCGGCAGGAACGCGAGGATGCGCTCGACGTCGGGCAGGAAGCCGAGGTCGAGCATCTCGTCTGCCTCGTCGAGCACGAGGGCGCGCACGCCCGCGAGGTCGAGTGCCTTCTGGCGGGCGAGGTCGAGCAGGCGCCCGGGCGTGCCGACGACGATGTCGACGCCGGCGCGCAGCGCGCTGAGCTGGGGTTCGTAGGCGCGGCCGCCGTACACCGACAGCACGCGCAGCCCGCGGCCGAGGCCGGCGCGGGCGATGTCCGCGGTGACCTGCACGCACAACTCACGGGTGGGGACGACGACGAGCGCCTGCGGGCGGCCGTCCGCGCCCTCGTCCGGCGCCGTGACGACCTGGACGATGGGGATGCCGAAGGCGAGGGTCTTGCCGGTACCCGTCCGCGCCTGCCCGATGATGTCGGTGCGCTCGAGGGCGAGGGGGAGGGTGAGCTCCTGGATGGCGAACGGCCGGATGATGCCGACCTCCGCCAGGGCGGCGACTGTCTCGGCCCGCACGCCGATCTCGGCGAAGGTGGGGGCCAGACTCGGGGTGTCGGCCAGACTCGGGGTCTCGGCCGGGCTCGTGGTGTCAGAGCCGTCGCTGATGGGTTCGTTGTCGGGCGTTTGTGTGCTTGTGACGGACAGCGGGACGCTCCTGGTCTGCTCTGAGCGGTGTCCTACGCTGAACCCGCTCGCGATGTGCCGCGCGGCGCCTGCGGCCCGGTGTCGGGGCGGCGCCAGTCGATCAGCGGCCTGATGGCTGGGTGGTGTGATGACCACCGGCTAGGCCCAGGATAACCCGTGTCTCGCCCCGAGCGGGTGTGATATTGCAACGTTCTCGCCCACAGCCTCCGCGAACGCTGACGTCCAAGGGGTTCGTCGAGGGGCTCACAGGTGCCGGTGCGCGTCGGCGCGGGCGCCGGGCGGCGCCGCACTCCGGGCCGCCGCCGGAGCCGCTACCAGGGCGCTCGACGTTGTTGGGGTGTGGTTGCCGAGCCGTGGCGCCGGGCGCCGGGCCGGGCTCGTGCCGCGGTGCGCGGGTCGCGGGGTGCCAGAATCGCGCTGTGGCGCAGACCTCGCAGACCCGGACCGGAACCCTTCCCGCCGATGTGAACGGGGCGATCGATGCGACCGATGTGACCGACGCAACTGAGGCGACCGGCGCGCCGGTCGCCGCGGACCCCGCGCTCGCCGTGCCCGGCACCGCCGACCCGGCGCTCGTCGACCTGCTCGGCCTGCTCGCGTACGGCGAGCTGACCGCCTTCGAGCGGATGGCGACGGACGCCCGTATGTCCCCCACGCTCGCGGACAAGATCGCGCTCGGCCGGATGGCCGCGGCCGAGTTCGCGCACTTCGAGGCCATCGAGCGCGAGCTGACCCGGCTCGGGATCGACCTGGAGCAGGCCATGGGGCCGTTCGTGCCGGCGCTGACCGCGTTCCACAACCTGACCGCGCCGTCGGACTGGCTGGAGAGCCTGGTCAAGGCGTACGTGGGAGACAACATCGCGGCGGACTTCTACCGGGAGATCGCCGGCCGGCTCGCTCCGCAGGCGCGTGCCCTGGTGCTCAGCGTGCTCGCCGACACCGGCCACGCGGCGTTCGCCGTCGAGCGGGTGCGGGCCGCCATCGCGACCAACCCGGTGGTGGCGGGCCGGCTCGCGCTGTGGGCGCGCCGGCTCGTGGGGGAGGCGCTGACACAGGCCCAGCGGGTCGCGGTGGACCGGGACGCGCTGACCGGCCTGCTCGCCGGCGTCGGGGACCTGCAGGAGATCGCCGGCATCTTCAACCGCATCATGGCCGCGCACGGCCGGCGGATGTCGGCGCTCGGCCTCTCCGCCTAGGGGAGACCTGACCAGCGCGGGAGCGGGGACCTGACCGGCCTGCCGGGATGGGGCCGCCCGGATGCGGACGCCGGCCGTCGAGGTGAGGTGTGACGGTGAGGGCACATCTCACCTCGAGGGACCGACGCCGCGCCGGTCTGCTGGTCTGTCAGGCGGTGCTGGTCTGTCAGGCGGTGCCGAAGCCGACCCGACGCGATTCGGACTCCGCGATCTCGACGTAGGCGAGCGCGTCGACGGGTACGACGACCCGACGCCCCTTCTCGTCCACGAGGGTGAGAAGTCCGGTCTTGCCGTCGACCGCCTCGCTGATCAGCGCGGCGACCGTGTCCGGTGACTGGGTGCTCTCCAGTACCAGCTCACGACCGACGTGCTTGATCCCGATCTTGACCTCCACTCGATAACCTCCGCGTGGTCGAGTTTCCAGGGGCACTTCTCCGCGACGGCCACCGCCGCCGACGGACGATCAGCGCCCACACTATGGCCTGCGGGCCGTCGTTCGGGTGCTGTGGAGCGCTGTTCGCTGCCGGCACACGTCCGCGCCGGCGGCCGGGTCAGGGCGCCTCGGTGGCGGGCTGCTGTGGGTAGCCGGCGATGCCACGCCAGGCGAGCTCGACCAGCGACTCCACGGCACGTTCCTTCGACACCCGTCCGTCGCGCAGCAGCCACCAGCGCGCGCCCGACTCGGCCAGCCCGACCAGCCCCATCGCCAGCAGGTCGGCCTCCTCCTGGGGGAGCCCGGTGTCCGCGACGATGGTGGCGGCGATCGCGCGCACGCACTGCGCCGAGGTGTTCTCCACCCGCTGCCGGACGGCCGGCTCACTGCGCAGGTCGGACTCCAGGACGAGCTGGTGCGCGCCGCTGGGGTCGGCGACGAAGTCGAAGTACGCCCGGATCGAGCGTTCGATCCGGATGTGGTTGTCCGCGGTCGAGGCGAGCGCCGCGCGCACGGCCGAGACCAGCTTCTCGGAGTGCTCGTCGAGCAGCGCGAGATAGAGGTCGAGCTTGCCGGGGAAGTGCTGGTAGAGCACCGGCTTGCTCACCCCGGCCCGCTCGGCGATCTCGTCCATCGCGGCCGCGTGGTAACCCTGGGCGACGAACACCTCGCGGGCGGCCCCAAGCAGCTGGAAGCGGCGCGCTGTGCGGGGGAGCCGAGGAGTTCGGCCCGGCCGCGACTGCGGCGCCGCGGGCTCGGCTGTCACCGGCGTACCTCCCCGTCGGTCACCGGCATCGTCGATCAGACGCTAGGTCGATCAGACGCTAGGTCGATCAGGCGCTAGGTCGATCAGGCGCGAGCCGTCGGTGCGCGGCCGCGCAGACATGTGGCCAACAGTACCCGCGATGGTCGGCCGCCCCCCCGGATGCCGGCTCCGACCGGGGCCTACCTGTATTCCTCCTCGTCGTCCTGGTCGACCACGATGCTCTGCTCGACGGCGTCGAACTCGTCGACCTCGCGGGCCTGGGTGCCCTGAGCGCCCTCGACGAGCCCCGCCTGCGTCGTCCCCGACGGGCGAAGCTCCCGGCACTGCTCGGCGGCGTCGGCGTCCGGGACGTCCAGCGGGGGGTCGGTCGGTGACCTCATCGGGTGTCTCCCTCGGCGTTGGTCGGTCTCTTGGGCTGGTCGGTGTCTTCCGGTGTTCGGTGTCTTCCGGTGGTGCGTGTCACCGATACCCCCACCGACCGCGTCGATTCCCGTCGACGGGGTCGGCGGTGACGTTTCGTCCGCGTGGCTTTCCGGTGGGCTTCCGGTGGGTCACTATTGGGTGGAGTGGACGTGAGGGGTGAACATGCGTTCGATTTGGAAGGGTGTGATCTCTTTCGGTCTGGTGTCGATCCCGATCCGGCTCTACCCCGCGACCCAGGAGCGTGACGTCTCGTTCCACCAGGTCAGGCGTTCGGACGGCGCTCGGGTCAGGTACCGGCGGGTCGCCGCGACCGACGGCGAGGAGGTCGCCTACGCCGACATCGCGAAAGGCTACGAGCTCCCCGACGGGGAGATGGTCGTCCTCACCGACGACGACTTCACGAACCTGCCGCTGACGACGTCCCGCTCGATCGACGTGCTGGGGTTCGTCCCCCTCGAGCAGGTCGATCCGATCTACTTCGCGAAGAGCTACTACCTCGAGCCGGACCGCACCGGCCTCAAGCCGTACGTCCTGCTGCGCGACGCGCTCGCCGGCTCGGGGCGGGTCGCGCTGGTCAAGATCGCGCTGCGCCAGCGCGAGCAGCTCGCGACGCTGCGGGTCCGCGATGGCGTCTTCGTCCTGGAAACAATGCTGTGGCCGGACGAGGTCCGCGAGCCCGAGTTCGACGTCCTCGACGAGCAGGTGGACGTCCGACCGCAGGAGCTGGCGATGGCGAGCTCACTGATCGACACCCTCGCCGCCGACTTCGACCCCACGAAGTTCCGCGACGGGTACCGCGAGGCGCTCCAGGCCGTGATCGAGGCCAAGATCGCCGGCCGGGACGTCGTCGCACCTCCCTCCGAGCAGCCCGGCGTCGACGCGACCGGTGACCTGATGACGGCGCTGCGAGCAAGCATCGAGGCGGCCCGGACCGGCCGTGACGGCCAGAGCTCCGGCTCCGCGCGGGCGGCCCCGGCCGAGGCTGACTCCGCCCGGGCCGGGGCCCGGAAGGGCCAGCCGAGCCGGAGCCGGAAGGGGAAGGCGGACACGGCGGCCGACGACGTCGTCAGCTCCCGGCCCACCCGCCGCTCGGCCTGACCCCCGCGCGGGTGCCGGACGTCCCGGGCGGGGTGGGGAACACCCGGGCCCGGGGACGCGCTGCACCATGTGGAGCGCCCGCTGCGGCGGCCCGTCCGGAGATCGGTGGGCTGTCGGCGGTCGCGCGAACCGCCGATCACGGCTGCCGGACCGGGCGGCTGTGGCATCGTCGGGTGGTACGACAGAGAAGGCGAGGAGCAACGTGTCACTACCGCCCCTGGTCTCCCCCGCCGAGGGGCTGACCGTCGACGAGGTCCGCCGGTACTCGCGGCACCTGATCATTCCCGACGTCGCGATGGACGGGCAGAAGCGCCTGAAGAACGCGAAGGTCCTCGCCGTGGGTGCGGGTGGCCTGGGCTCGCCGACCCTGATGTACCTGGCCGCGGCCGGGGTGGGGACGCTGGGCATCGTCGAGTTCGACGTGGTGGACGAGTCGAACCTGCAGCGCCAGATCATCCACGGGCAGTCCGACGTCGGCCGGAGCAAGGCCGAGTCCGCCCGCGACTCCGTCCGGGAGATCAACCCGCTGGTCAACGTGGTGATCCACGAGACCCGGCTGGACACCTCCAACGTGATGGAGATCTTCGCCCAGTACGACCTGATCGTCGACGGCACCGACAACTTCGCGACCCGCTACCTGGTCAACGACGCCTGCGTGCTGCTCGGCAAGCCCTACGTGTGGGGTTCCATCTACCGGTTCGACGGTCAGGCGAGCGTCTTCTGGGCCGAGCACGGCCCGTGCTACCGGTGCCTCTACCCCGAGCCGCCCCCGCCTGGCATGGTCCCCTCGTGCGCCGAGGGTGGTGTCCTCGGTGTGCTCTGCGCCTCCATCGGGTCGATCCAGACCACGGAGGCCATCAAGGTGCTGACCGGGGTGGGTGACCCGCTCGTCGGCCGGCTGATGGTCTACGACGCCCTGGAGATGTCCTACCGGACGATCAAGGTGCGCAAGGACCCGGAGTGCCCGCTGTGCGGGAAGAACCCGTCGATCACCGAGCTCATCGACTACGAGGCGTTCTGCGGCGTGGTCTCCGAGGAGGCCCAGCTCGCGGCGGCCGGCTCCACGATCACCGCCGCCGAGCTGAGGACCATGCTGGACGGCGGCGAGCCGATCGAGCTGATCGACGTCCGTGAGCCCGCGGAGTGGGAGATCGTGCGGATCCCCGGCGCGCGCCTCATCCCGAAGGGGGAGCTGCCGGCGCACCTGGCCGAGCTGCCCCAGGACCGGCGGGTCGTCGTCTACTGCAAGAGCGGGGTGCGCTCGGCCGAGGCCCTGGCGACCCTCAAGGGCGCCGGCTTCGCCACCGCCGTCCACGTCCAGGGCGGCGTGACCGCCTGGGCCACCCAGGTGGACAAGACCCTCCCCGTCTACTGATCCGGTCTACTGATCCGGCTTTCCGGCCGTCAGACCGCAGCGTGTCCCCGGGCCTGCGCTCGGAAGATCCGTGGCGGGTGGGTGCGTTCGCCACGGGCGCACCCGCCCGCCACGGTCGTTTGTGCCTCGCCCTTTGATTTCTTCCTCTAGATGACGGTTTGGTGATCTGGCGAGGGGACGGGAGGTCGGTGGGCATGGAGCGGGCGACGGACGGGCCTGGTGGACGTCGGCGGGGGCGGTCGCCGGACACCGTGTCGGCCGGTGCCGGGACGCGGATCCACCTCGGGGGCCGGCCGAGCCCGCATGCGATGGCCGTCCTCGAGGCGGTCACCCGGATCCCGGCGGGCAAAGTCATGACCTACGGTGACGTCGCCGAGTTCGTCGGCGCCGGCACCGGGCGCACCGTGGGCGCGGTGCTCTCGCGGCACGGCCACGAGGACGACGTTCCGTGGCACCGGGTGATCCGTGCCTCCGGGGAGCCGAACCCCGCCGCCCCCGCCGAGGCGCTGCGCCGCCTGCGCGCGGACGGCACCCCGCTGCGCCCGGCCGGCGACCGGGTCGACCTCGCGGCGGCCCGCTGGGACGGCGACGTCACCCGCCCCGGCCAGCGCTGATCTCCCGCCTGGGCTGTGCCTCGGCCCGGGCTGAACCCCGTCCGGGGTAGGTGCCGGGCGGGTGTGGTCAGCGGGCGGTGAATCCCCCGTCGGCGGAGTAGACGCTGCCGGTCACCAGGGACGCGCGGTCGGAGAGCAGGAAGTGGACGACCTCGGCGACCTCGTCGGCGGTTCCCAGCCGGTTCATCGGCTGGAAGAAGCGCGCTCCGCGGTGTGAGCTGACCATCGTGGTGTCGATGAATCCGGGTGCCACCGCGTTGACCCGGATTCCGCGCGTCGCGTTGTCCAGCGCGGCCACCCTGGTGAGTCCGATCACGCCGTGCTTGGCCGCGACGTAGGCCGGTGTGCCCTGTAGGCCGACCGTGCCCAGCACGGAGGCCATGTTGACGATCGAGCCGCCGCCGGCCGCGAGCATCGCCGGGATCTCGGCGCGCATGCTGTAGAAGACTCCGGAGAGGTTGACCGCGAGAACCCGGTCCCAGTCGGCGAGGGAGATGTCCTCCAGCGGGGCCCGGTCGGTGGCGATGCCCGCGTTGTTGACCGCGAGGTCGAGCCGTCCACCGGCCTCGATCGCCGTGGCGACGGCCTGGGCGACCGACTCCGGGTCGGCGACGTCGACCGCCACCGCCAGTGCGGTGCCGCCGGCCGCCTCGATCTCGCCGGCGACCTCCTTGGCCGCGACGGTGTCCCGGTCGGCCAGGACGACGAAGGCGCCGGCCGCGGCCAGCCGGCGGGCACAGGCGGCGCCGATTCCCGAGCCGGATCCGGTCACGAAGGCGACCCGGCCGGCGTACTCGCCGCCCGCGACGGCGTCGCCGGCCGTCCTGGCGAACGGGCCGGTCACCGTCGCGACGCCACCGTCATCGCCGGGGCCGTCCGCCGTGCCGGCTCGTGGGCGTGGTGCCGTGACCGCCCGCGCCGGGGCCGGGGCGTCGGCCTGTGGCCGTCGCGCCCGTCGTCCGGTGGATGCCCCCTGGGTCTCCGGCGCGGTCCGCGTGGAATGACCGGCCGGGACGTCGTCGTCCGTCATGCTCGGTGAAACTGCCACGTTCCGACGTCGACTCGCAGCTGTTTCGACACTTTTGGTGGTATTCGTACTCATCTTTGTGCTGCTCCAAAGGGTGCCGGTGTCGTCCCGCTGACAGCACTTCCGTGCCATCGGCGCCGACCTCGTCCGTGCTTTGGCGATCTTGTCAGAGTGTCGTGATGTGCTGTGCGGCGTGGTCACCGTGCCGACGCCTGCCCGCCCTGCCCGGCGGCCGTCGTTTCGCCTGGTGTCGCCCTTCGTCCCGGTGGCCGGACCCATCGTGTTGGACACGGCGCAGACCGACGTGGTGGGACACGCCGGTGGTCCGCTACTGGTCCTCGCCGGTCCGGGAACGGGAAAGACCACAACCCTGGTCGAGGCCGTCGCCCGGCGGATCGAGGCCGGGGCGGATCCGGCGTCCCTGCTGGTGCTCACGTTCAGTCGGCGGGCCGCCCGCCACCTGCGCGAACGGTTCGCCGTCCGGCTCGGGGCGGCCGCTGTCGGGCCGGCGGCGTGGACGTTCCACGCCTGGTGCCTCGGGCTGCTGCGCGCGTACGGCGCCGCCACCCCGCTCGGCGGCTTCCGCCTGCTGTCGGGCCCCGAGCAGGACGCCCGGCTGCGCGACCTCATCGAGGGCTCCCGCGAGCTGGGACGTCCGGTCTGGCCTGATCCACTCGCCGGCTGTCTGAACACCCGCGGCTTCGCCGAGGAGATCAGGATGCTGCTCACGCGGGCCCGGGAGATCGGCGTCGATCCGCCGGCGCTGGCGCGCATCGCCCGGCGGGTGGGCCGCTCCGACTGGGCGGCCGTCGCCGAGTTCTACGGCGACTACCTCGACGCGCTCGGCGCGGAGGGAGCCCTCGACTACGCCGACCTGGTGCACGCCGCGGCGAACCTCGCCGCCGAGCCGGACGTCCTCGCCCAGCTGCGGCAGCGGTACCGGGCGGTGTTCGTCGACGAGTACCAGGACACCGACCCGGCGCAGGAGCGGCTGCTGACCGCCGTCGCCGGCGGCGGGGGGGACCTGGTCGTCTTCGGTGACCCGGACCAGTCGATCTACGCCTTCCGTGGGGCGGAGGTCCGGGGCCTGCTCGACTTCCCGAACCGGTTCCCCCGCGCCGACGGCTCACCGGCGCCCGTCGCCGCGCTGCGGCGGTGCCGTCGGATGGCCCCGGCGCCGCTGGCCGCCTCCCGCCGCGTCGCGGCGTCGCTTCCCTCGGCGGGCCTG